>JAGWZR010000098.1 GCA_018968795.1 Planctomycetota bacterium
CCATACGAGTGAGCTTGCTGAATAATGGCTTCGTTGAAGGAATAGAACTGCTTGGCAGTCCGAATCTGGTAGAACTCAGCCAATAGCTCGAAGTATTTCTGCTCGCCAATTTTCGGCCTCAAAATATCCGTTGAACGGATCGCATAGGTAACGGTCTTGTTAATGGCGTAGTGGCGTTGTAGCCCGTACATGACAGCGAGCGCAAATGCCAAGCATACAACAGTTGCCTGCCAACGAAGCCATTGATTGCTGAATGCCGCAAAAAAGTGAGAAGTGCGGTTTGTATTCCAAAAGTTGATGTACACAAGCACAAGAAAGAGCGCAGCTAATACTAGAAGCAAACCGATGATTCCAAAAACTCGGAACGAGTAAGTTTCGTGAAACCCCTTGGCAGCCGATTTGTAGATAGCATCCTTGTAATTGAGCGAAATACTGCTAATAACGTTAACAGAAATTCTATAAAACCCGTTCAACCCAGGAGAGAGAATGCGCTCCCATACGCCACTTCCAATGGCCCCAAGTAGTATGGCTGCCGCGATTCCCCCAATTATTTTCAATAGTTTTTGCGAGTTCATATCAAATCCGGTAAGGGAGAAGAGGTAAAAGGGTCACATCTTAAATAATAATTATTGATATTTTCTATTGCATTATTATAGTGATTTTTAACATATTTTTTGCTTTAAATTAACAGAAGGGATAGGCTTTGTAAACTGGAATATTTCGATGGCATACTCGGTGCAGCAATTTCAACGGAATATAAACAAATGAATGTTGAGTTGGTGCGGAACAAAAAACTGCGTGATAAGATAATAAGTTTGAAGAAACGTTTGTTTAATATTTAACCTAAAAATTGCAGTCGGACGCAGATAAACGCTGATTTACACTGATCTTTCAACAGAATGTATAATACTGTCGCTCACCCATTGGGTGAGTTAACACAAAGAATTAAGTCGTTATTTATCTATACTTATCTGTATTAATCTGTGTCCAATTGCAGAATTTAGGTTTAAAATGTGGTGGTTCATGGTCGTTGTAGTTCATAAAGAGTATGATTCCAAAGAATCTAGAAATTTCTGGCATCGCAATCTCCTCAAACCATTATTACAATATTTCTTGACTTTTTCCGGGATTATAACTACCTTAATTAAGCTAAATCAATGGGAATAACTGCCACAGAGGACGCGGGGGACACAGAGAAACATATACTATAAGAAATATTTGTTAGAACGCGGGTGAACGCAGAAAACACGGATTGTTTATAATGTAGGGGTTTAAGATTTTAAACTCCTACAGATATCTGTGAGAATCCGTGTCCTTTAAATTATGCCTTTGACGACTGATTCTCCCTCCCTTGATGGGCAATGTCATTGAATTAAGGGACAGAGGTTTTTCTCTTGTAGGTAAAGCCCTAGTCTAAGGATTTAATAGTAACAGTTCAGCGCCCCCACCTGACCTCCCCCATCGAGGGGGAGGAACTGACGCTTTAAAATTAACTTTTAATTAAATTGACGTATAACATGAAAAAGGATGATTTAAGAAGTCAAATTCTATCAAAGGTAAAAAAGGTCGTTGTCAAGATAGGGACGGGTGTGCTCACTACCGATGATGGATACGTGGATAAGGAGCAGATACGGAGACTCGCCGGGCAGGTCGTTGAACTGAAAAAAATGGGCTACGACGTGGTCGTGGTGAGTTCAGGCGCAATCGGCTCTGGTATGGGAGAACTGGGCATCGAGAAAAGGCCTTCCACTTTACCCGAATTACAGGCAGTTGCAGCGATAGGTCAGAGCAAGTTGATTGGGGCATACGATGCGTGTTTCAAATTACACGGTTACCACGCCGCTCAAATACTGCTTACGCGTGAGGACTTTGAAGACCGCCAGAGATATCTGAATACCTGCAATACGATACATACACTATTCCAACTCAAAGCCATTCCTGTGGTGAACGAAAACGATACGATTTCCGTGGATGAAATTGCATTTGGGGATAACGATGCACTTTCCGCAATGGTGACTAATCTACTGAACGCAGAATTACTTATTATTCTATCTTCTGTTGACGGACTATATGATAGATGTCCAACGGCAAAAAGCAAGGCATCGGTTATTCCCGTGGTAGAAAATATTTCTCATGAAATTAAACAACTGGCATTTGATTCAAAGACTGCAAGGGGAGTGGGCGGCATGCAGACCAAGCTGGAAGCGGCATCCGTTGTGACAAATGCAGGAGAAGCAGTAATTATTGCAAATGGGCGAATGGATAATGTATTGAAGAAGATTGTGCAGGGCGAGAATATCGGTACCCTGTTTCTTCCTAAAGAGGAAAAGCTGACAAGCCGCAAGCGATGGATTGGATACACAATAAAGCCAAAGGGAAAGATATATGTTGATGATGGCGCCATGTGTGCCTTAGCAGAGAAGGGGAAAAGCTTGCTTGCCTCTGGCATTGTATCGGTGGAGGGTTCTTTCAGCAAAGGGGATATTATTTCCATTTGTAGAAAAGAAAACGGTGTAATTTTTGCGAAAGGGTTTGCGAACTATTCCTCCGAAGAGATTGGGAAGATTAAAGGGTGCAGTACCTCTCACATTGCCAAAGCGCTTGGTTATAAGCTATACGACGAAGTTATTCACAGGGACAATATGGTAGTTTTTGACTGAGAATTTTTTCCTGCATTGAACCAGCCTGATAATTTTCTCCAAGTGTTTTTATTACGCTGCATTGCACCCTTCCACTTAAGTATCCACGCATCTAAGTCAAATTTTATTGACTAGATTTTTAATATATGCTAGACTCTACCAAATTTGGATGGGCAGGAATATCTGGCTATATAGTGTTTAAAGGGAAAAGTTGTTGAAGGTTTAAAAATTTAATTAATGGAGAGAGAAATGAGAGAAGAAGAAATCGCTCAGTTTAAGAAACTGCTCCTTTCGATAAGAGAAAGGCTGGTCGGCAAGGTGGATTTTATGCAAGAGGAGGCGCTAAAGAAATCAAGACAGGATGCGTCAGGTGATTTGTCTAATGTCCCAATTCACATGGCAGACGTGGGAACGGATAATTATGAAAGAGATCTTATGATTGAGCTCATTCAGAGCGGAGAACAGGGTCTGCGTGATATAGATATCGCCCTAGAAAAGATCGAAGAAGGCACTTTTGGTATATGTGAAATATGCAGGAAAAAAATAAATAAAGAAAGGATGAGGGCGGTGCCCTCTGCGAGCCTTTGTATAGATTGCCAAAGGGAAGAGGAGG
Organism: Planctomycetota bacterium; assembly: GCA_018968795.1. Classification (GTDB taxonomy): domain Bacteria; phylum Planctomycetota; class Brocadiia; order Brocadiales; family Brocadiaceae; genus REEB58. The sequence continues at coordinate 3,253 of JAGWZR010000098.1, forward strand.
TTGATAACGTTACGAAATAATCTATGAAAAACACTGCTACGTTTGCTATTACTTCTGTGGGTGGTGTTATTGCCGATATTATATCAAAATGGGTTGTCTTTTCTCAGGTAAACGAGTTTGAAAAAGTAGTTCTAATTCCTGGATTATTAACTATATTACGAAGTGAAAATAAAGGCGTAGTTTTTGGGCTGTTTCCTGGGAAGACTATGGTCTTTATCATTTTTTCAGCTATAGCAATTGCGGTAATTTTATTTCTTTATATTCGATCTGATAAGACAATTTTTCTATCAAACCTTGCATTAGGGCTTGTTTTGGCTGGGGCTGTAGGGAATCTGTGGGATAGGATATGGTTTAACTCTGTGCGGGATTTTATAGATTTGCATATTGGAGAGAAATATCACTGGCCTACTTTTAATATTGCGGATAGCCTGATCTGTATTGGCATATTTGTTATGGTTTTTACCTCAGCTTCAGAATCAAAGTCAAAACCGAAAGAACCTGCCTAAAAACCACTTTTTGTAAGATCGCGATACCTCTTCAGTAAATCGAGAGTGATTTTCCCAGGCCTACCGTTGCCAATTGTTCGTCCGTCAATCTTCACTACGGGGATAATTTCAGCGGCTGTCCCAGTTAAAAAACATTCGTCTGCTATATATAAATCATATCGAGTCATTAATTCTTCTTTAACCGGAATCCCCATTTCGGCAGCTAACTTCATAATAATGTTTCTCGTAATGCCAATTAATATCCCGACGCTTGCTGGAGGAGTTAGGAGGACGTTGTTTTTTAAAATAAAGAGGTTGTCGCCGGCGCATTCCGCTACGTAGCCGTCCTTGTTAAGCATTAATGCCTCTCCAGCCCCTGCCTGTATAGATTCAAGCTTTGCAAGGATATTGTTCAGATAGTTAAGGGATTTGATCTTGGGATCGAGGGCAGAAAAGTGATTTCGTATCGTGGTGACGGACACAATGTCGAGTCCTTTTTCATACAGCGCCTTTGAATAGAGTTCAATCGTATCAGTAATAATTATAATTTGTGGTGTTGAACACTTGTTAGGATCCAATCCAAGTTTCCCAACTCCTCGGGTAACAACCAATCGAATGTAAGAGTCGGTCAGCTTGTTAGCCTCCATCGTTTTTTTGATGTCATTTGCCATTTCTTCCTTTGTAATGGGAATTTTAAGGGAAATAGCGGCTGCCGAATCGTATAGTCTATCCATGTGTTGATCCAGCGCAAATATTTTTCCATTATAGGCCCGTATTCCTTCAAAGACGCCGTCTCCGTACAGCAGCCCATGGTCAAAAACAGATATCCTAGCTTCTTCCTGAGGAAGTATCTGTCCGTTTATATAAATCTTTAGTCCCATTGCTACGGTTTTTTACTCCTTTCCTTTTAATTTATAATATATCCATCTACAATCTCGACGACGCGGTTGGCATTTTTGGCCATTTCTTTGTCATGGGTAACAATTACGACCGTTTGATTCAGTGTTTTGTTCAGATCCCAGATCAACTCCCGAATCTCGTGGCCTGTCTTTGTATCCAAATTACCCGTAGGCTCATCACACAGCAATATTTCAGGGTTGTTGACCAGCGCCCGCGTGATGGAAACTCGCTGCCTTTCGCCACCCGAGAGCTGTGAAGGTTTGTGAGTTAACCGATTTCTCATTCCAACCCTTTCCAATAAAGAGATTGCCCTATTTTTATAATCCTTGTTTACTTCATTCCAATTTGAGAATCCACTTCCAATTAAGCCGGGTAATGAGACATTTTCCAAAGCAGTAAAGTCAGGCAGAAGATGGTAGAATTGGAAAACGAATCCAAAGATACGATTTCGCATCTCTGCTTGTTTTTTTGGACTTAATTTGGTTAGATCAACCCCTTTATAAATTACAGAACCGGAAGTGGGCGTATCTAAAATTCCTAGAATATGTAATAGGGTACTTTTTCCGGCGCCAGAGGCCCCCACGATTACTACAATTTCGCCCTTTTCAATCGTTAAGTTGACGCCGTGCAAAACGGGGACTGTATTTTCACCATTCTTGTATTCTTTAAATATGTTTATAGCATGCAATAGACTGTTGTTGCCCATAACGTGACGCGAATGAATATTTTTAGATTGCAACTATATCATACCTGTAAGTGTTAGTCAAATATCTTATTTAGCGTTACGCTATGCTGAGGAGTCGATTCCTTGGTTGGCTAAAGCATCGGCGCGAACATTTTCCTCCCTGCGTACATGTTGAATCTTCCACGCAGGTATTTTATTCAAAAGTGTCGTGAGTTTGTTGTAGAGAGATAGGATATTAAGGCTCTTTACACGGTAAATCCCTTTTAATTGTCTTACCAGGAGTTCACTGTCAGTTTTAAAGGTTACCTCTGCGGCATTATAATCAACGGCCTTTTGAGCAGCTACGATCATGGCCTGATATTCGGCAACATTATTTGTGGATTCTCCAATAAATTTGCATAATTCTTCGATAAGAGTGTAATCTTTATCATAAATAGCTACGCCAATGCCCGCCTTGCCTGGATTTCCCCTTGATGCACCATCGGTATGGATAATGAGTTTGCTTATACGTGCTTGTTTGTGCTCAATTGAACGGCGTGATAGAAAACCATCAACTGTACTTTTTCTTGAATTAGAAATTTCTTGAAGGGCTGCGTCGATCATTTCTTTTGTAACCGAGGGATTTTCCTTGAGCAACCTTTCTGTATCCAGGTATTTGGATATTAGTGTTGCTAATTCCTGTGCAGATATATTTCCCATATATGGCGATTCCCTTTGTAAAGTTTTAAAAAATTTATGACACATTTTAAAAACCAATTATATGAATAGCAACATTTTTAAATTGTTTATCTTTCCCTTAAGGCTGGTTTTTTCTTGAAACAGTGTACAATTCAACGTAACATAGGCGACAAATCACCGTAGGGAATTTACGTGCGTGTCCGTTGGTAAATCTTTGAGATGCTTTATCTGGCTACAGTGTCAGGGAGGTTTATATGGGCGACCATCTCATTACAGAAGTCCTGAATATCGAGGCAGAAGCGGACAATATTGTAAGCGAGGCCAAACAAAAGGCCGAGGGGATTATTGCCAACATCCAGAATGAGATCGGGTCTATTAAAACGGCTTTCGAAAATGAATATCGTCAAAAGCTGGAAATGTTAAAGGCAAAAATTGCCGAACTGCAAAAGACTGAAGAGGAAGGGTTGCGAAATGAATTTGAATTGTTAGAAAAGAAACTCCTTTATATAAATAATGAGGAGAGTATAGAAAACGCCGTTGATTGGGTGGTAAAACGCATTTACAAGAGCTAGTTATGGCTATCGACAGGCTTAATAAATTAACTATTTTACTTCCCGTAAAAGATTCTCGATGGTTTCTCAGCCAACTTTACCAATTGAATATTGTCCATATCGTAGATGGTTTTTCTCAACTTGACGATTCATCTATTTCGTCCTTCCAGAGATTTCCTACGGCAGTCGAAGAGATAGAGAAGAATGTCCACAAGTTAAATACTATCATTTCCATCCTCAAAGTATTCTTTCAAAAAAAGAAGGGTTTTGTAGAGGGGATTTTCCCCACCCCCTTGCAGATTACCAGTTCCGAATTGGATCAAATACTCTTCCGCGCGGATATCGAATTCCTTTACAGGGAATGTCAGTGCCAATATGAAAAATATGCGGCTCTTCAAAAGAAACAGAAACAACTAAAAGAAGAAATAGACAAACTTGCCGATTTTTTGCCTCTATCGGATGAACTTACTCGAATCAGAAGTATAAAGAATGTCACCTTTTTTTGCTGTCAAGTATCTGAAGCCCGATGGAGCCGCTGCTTAAGGGATGATGCGGTCAACGAGTTTCTTACAGGGGAGGTTGTTTCAAGGGGTGAAGGGAAATTGAAAATCCTTTTTGCATACTTGAATAACGATAAAGAGATTGCGCTCAAGACCCTTACAAAATTCGATTTTAAAGAGATACCTTTCCCCACGCTCTCAGGTAACGTAAAAGACCATTTTGATGAATTGGCTCTGGAAATGTCCAGCATTGTTCATGAACAGGATGTAGTCCGTCGTAGTATCCTTGAGTTTTCTCGGGAATGGCGTTCTCTGGAGATACTTTTGGGATATTGGGAAAACGAAAGAAACAAGATGCTTGCCCAGCGCAGGTGTGCCATGTCCAAGAGGCTTTTTGTATTGGTTGGATACATCAGAACGGTAGATAGGCTTAAACTTGATACATTACTCAGGGACGAATCCCCACAGGCATCAGTTTTTTATGAAGAACCTTCACTGATGGATAAAGTACCTGTCTCCATCACCCTCAATAGACTATTTAAACCT
>JAGWZR010000099.1 GCA_018968795.1 Planctomycetota bacterium
TAACGGCATAAGCTGTGTCCCGCGAATCTTCCCAATCTTTCCTGACAGGCAAGCCTTTTCCGAGAAAGAGCGGGTACTGTCTGGTTTAATATTTCCACCACTGATGAGTAAAGGTACAGGATCATCGGAGTGGGACTTTAATCGGCAGGGAGTTGAATGATCTGCAGTGATTGCGACAATGGTTTTATCAAGGTCTATGTTGTTTATGAGCGGTGCAAGATAATATCGGTCAATTGCTTCAATCACGGCCTTTTTCTTCACTGCATCGCCGTCATGACCAGGCACATCAGGTCCTTTAATATGAATATAAAGCCCGTCATATCTTTTCATATATTTGAGCGTCATGCTGGAACGCAATGCGTAATCTTTTTTCAGGTCTTTCGTAGGCGGGGGGATTGGAACAATCTTCATGCCAGTTAGCAGGGCAATGCCCTCTTCAGTCGGCATTTCTACAAAACATCCAAAATTTTTCTTAAATCTGTTTTTAATACTAGGAATCTTAGGAAGGCGGTCACCGGCGTCCCTTAATAAAATTAAATTTGCGGGAAGATACCCCTTCTTAACACGGTTTTTGTTAATCTCAGACTGGTCCAGCACCTCGCAACTTTTCAAGGTAAACTCATTCACCAGCAATGCGGAGCGATAGGCTGCTTCCGGGTCTGGGCAATCTTTTGTGGGCGCACAGTACTCAACAACATTCTCAAACCTCCCCGTTTCCCTCGCAACGCCTAAAAGTCCATGTTTTGTATAAGCCGGATCAGTGTTAGTAACATATCCTGAAAGCTTGTCCTTAACGCCGCGAATAACCAATACGGCTCTGTATTCAAGGGTATTCTTAAATGTAAATGTAGCCGGTAGAGATTCTAATTTTACCTTCTTCTTGATTTCTTTGCAGAGTTGTGTTGCCTCTTCCGTAGAAAGATTCCTCCCGACACGGCGGTCCTTTATATACCTCCCTGCCCCTCTTGTGGCAAAATTTGCGCGAAAGGCAAGGTCGCCGTCGTTAATTCTTAATCCAACAGCAAGCGCCTCTAAAGGTCCTCGGCCAGTGTAATATCTCATTGCATCATATCCCAGGATACTGATTACCGCAATATCAGATTCAGGCGCAATATCTTTCCCGACAGTATACATCACCCCCGTCTGCCCTTCCCTTGCCAACATATCCATCGTAGGCGTGGATGCTGCCTCAAGAGGCGTTTTATTGCTGAGTTCTTTACAAGGATAGCTTCCATCCCCAAGACCATCCAACACGATATACAAAATTTTTTTCATGTCTAATATTTCCTTTGTCTGTTCACAGTATTATCAAAAACGCACTCTCCAGATATGATACACCGAGACACCGTGTATTGCCTCTATTTCACTTCATTTCCTCTGTCATTGGTTTCATCCTCTTTGGTATTTTACAATCCCTTCTTTGAATAAATCGTTCCCATATATATCATTGGCAACCACTGCGGGAAAGTCTTTTACTTCAAGCCGCATAACGGCCTCCGCTCCCAGGTCTTGGTAAGCAATAATGTCAGCCTTTCTTACAGTCCTTGCCAACAGGGCAGCAGCGCCGCCCGTAGCTGCGAAATATACCGCCTTATGTTGTTTCATTGCCTCAATAACAACTTCGGATCGATGGCCCTTGCCGATAGTGGCTTTTAGACCTCTAGCCAGCAGCTTGGGCGTATACACATCCATACGAGAACTGGTCGTTGGGCCGCAAGACCCGATAGGTCTGCCAGGTCGAGCAGGACTCGGGCCCACATAATAAATAATTTGCCCTCGAATATCAAAGGGTAATTCCTTGCCTTGATCGATAAGTTCCACGAGTCGCTTATGCGCCGCATCCCTGGCAGTGTAAATAATGCCATGAATGAGAACCCTGTCACCGATCTTAAGACCCGCAATATCGCTATCTTTTAAGGGTGTTTTTAAATGTATTGCATCCGGCATACATTTCCCAACCACGCAGCATGGATAAACCGAAAACCGAACATATGTGACTAAATGGTTAAATGGTTTTATTGTTATTTCAGTTTACTAAAAGCCTGCTTTTGTAACTCATTTTACTAATTTGCTATTGGTTATTTTGACTAATTGATTAATTTCTCTTGGTAATTTCTGAAGCTCGTTGAAAATATGTCGATATTCATCCTCACTTACAAGATTCCTGACCTTGGCTTTTTCATTCCAATCAAACGATTCTTTTACTGACCCATTACTGTATCGATAAAAGTTTATTTTGTCTTTTTTAAAATATCGACCAAAGCCTTCAGCAATATTTGCCGAAATAGAATCAACTGCCTTTACAAACTGTTTGCCAACAGTATCTTTCGCAAAATAATCCCATCTTGTGACAATTTTCCAAACATAATTACTTAAATTAAATGCTGTTTTATATGGCTGTACATCATTTAATCGTAAAAATATTTTTCCCATATTAAATTGACCATCCAGCCATTTAACCATTCAACAAATACGTTTACGCAAACTTAAATAACAAGAGTCTAAACACCTAACACAACTGTTTTAACCCTGTGCGCATGACACTCTATGTTAACAGCTACAGGGAGGCTGGCGATATGGCATGGATACCGTTCCACATGGACAGACAGGGCTGTGATCCAACCCCCTAGCCCCTGTGCACCGATACCCAAATTGTTTATCCTCTCCAGCATTTCCTGTTCCAAGGCAGCCGTATCAGAATTAACGTGCTTAGACCCCAAAGACTTCAAGAGCGACTTTTTGGCCAAATAAGCTGCGTAATCAAACGTGCCGCCAATCCCAACACCCACGATAATCGGCGGGCAGGGATTGGCCTTTGCTATCTTTACGGTCTCTACCACAAAATTAATTATGCCTTCCCTCCCATCGGCTGGGGTCAGCATGGCAATACGACTCATGTTTTCGCATCCGCCACCCTTTGCCATAAAGGTAATTTTTACGCGACTCCCAGGGATAATCTCTGTATAGATAATGGCCGGTGTGTTGTCGCCCGTATTGATTCGATTGATGGGATCTTTGACGATAGATTTTCTCAGAAAACCCTCTTTATATCCTTTGCGAACACCTTCATGAATGGCATCGCAAAGATGACCATCGGCAATTTCAACGTGCTCCCCTAATTCGACAAACACAACCGCAACTCCGGTATCCTGACAGAGAGGCATCTGACATTCGCGCGCAATCTTTGCATTCTCGAGTAATTCCGCAAACACTTCCTTCGCAACAGGAGACCCTTCTGCCTCATACGAGTCACGCAGTGCATCAAGCACGTCTTCATTCAAATTGAAATTAGCATCCATGCAAAGATAAGAGATCTTCTCTGCTATTTCAGACGCGCTAATCCTGGTACGTGTAGCCATAACGTATCGCCTTTATGTTTTCGTCAAGAAATTGCGATGGGAATTCAGAGGCAAAATTCACCGTTTCTATGTTAATACCAATCTTGCTCAACAACCTGCCAAGAGCGATCATATTCACAAATATAGGACTGTTAAATTGCTCTGTGGCAAGTTTCTCAAAAGGAATGCGGTCGCTCGCCGGACAGCGAAGCTCGCACTTTTGACATTCTGCGTCACAGGCTGAGGATTCAATGAGTACGTGTTTAGCCCTCACCGATGGATCCGGCGTCTTTGCAAGCTGAAGTCCGATATCCGCCTCTTCAAAAAAAGGAACGTCGATAGGGTCATCCGAATACACAATCTCCGCCCGTATGTTGCCCCCGCGTACCGTAGCGTCGTAAATAAGATTGAGAGACACTTCTTTTCCTAATTTGGCAAGAATATCAGCCAGCACATGCGCCATAAGCTTAATGCCCTGACCCGCCTCCCCAGCCAGCACGATCTTTTTAGAACGATGTTCCTCTGGAATCGGGGTAATTTTTCTCACCATCAGGATGATACTTACCCCGAAAAATCTGCGATCAATGAAAGCCGTCTCTTTAAACCCGTGCTTCTGAAAGAGATGATATGCCACTTTCTCGGAGGGATAAGTAAACAGCTTAGCTTCGTAGCAGCCCCTATCCCTAAATATCTTCATCGTTTCCTCCAGCAGCTTACTTCCGTACCCTTTTTCTCTGTGCCCTTCTTCCACACCCAGCCAATAAATATTCCCCACTCTTTCCGAAACCCAGGCAAAAATAAATCCCACAATCTTGCCGTCCTCTTTGCCAATAAGATAGATACAATCTTTACTGCTTAGACGCTTCTTGACCTCTTCCACAGGATAAATATCCTTGAAGTGTAAGCGCTCCGCTTCCAGGCTCGCGGCGTATAATTCATCAACCATACGATGGAAGAGGTTTACGGCAGTTTCTACATCGGATTCCTTGAGGCTTTCAATCGCAAAAGTCATAGAGGAAAATACCAATTTACCCGTTAAAGAATTTTTACCTGTCGGAGCCTGATACGTCTAAAAACGTACACGGACAAGAGCTTTACACAGGCAGGAGATTAAACAGAAAAATTTTACATTAGTAATTAAATGTTTAGGAATTTCAATGTTGTTGGAGAGACGCAAGATTTTGCGTCTCTGCAAAGGATCACTGCTTTCGCAGAACCTTGGGGGCTGAAGTCTTCAACCCCTACACCGGCTGTCAAAAAAGTTGCCGAAGGCATAATTTAATGCAAATCTTGCCGAAGACATTATCCGTTAGCGCCTTTTCCCCCTTGCCAATTTAACTTATATAAAGAGCGCTAAAATTGCAAGGCAAATTTAAAGCATACTATAGTAAGCAACAAAAGAAAGTTATCATTTCCCCGTATCAAGTACGAGGCAAGCTCTGCGAAAGCAGGAATCTGGTAGAGGCAGGTTTTAAACCTGTCTCTACAACAAAAAAGGATTCCCGCCTCGCTAAATAACAAAACACTTGACACAAACTAATAAATTTGCTATTAAGGTGCACGTTTGCTATTCCGTCAATCCTCAGCAAATAAGCGTCAATAGAATCAATATTCCTCTTGTAGTAGTTTCTGGGAGACGTTATTTGGTCAAATTGCTAAAAACCAAGACTACGCACCCCGTAATCTTCCCGTGTCTCTGTATTTTGTTTGGACTCATTTCTTTAAAACCACCAACAATTTTTGCCGAAGGCACAGGCGCGCCATCCACTTCGGTCGAGGAGGCGAAACGCCTTAGTAATGAATCTTCTGAGGGAATGAGAAAAACATCTACCATCAATAATAATGTAGCCATGGCGGAGGAAATGTCAGCGGAGGCCATCTGGTTTGGGTTTCGTGAAGAAGTAACCATTGCCACACGGCGTGAAACCCCTGCCAGCAAGGCGCCGAGCATTGTTACGGTAATTACCGCCGAAGAAATCAAAAACCTGGGATACCGCACCTTCGTGGAAGTCCTGAGAACGGTACCGGGGTTTGAAGTTCTAAAATATGCGGACTTTGGATTTGTAAGCCCTTCCGTCAGAGGTATTGCCTCCTCAAGCAGCGCAAATAGAATACGATTAATGCTCAACGGACATTTTGTAAATAATCCTTTACGAGGCGGGGCATTTGGTGAATTTGACGATTTTCCTGTAGAAAGCATCAAACGGATAGAAATCATCCGAGGGCCAGGCTCAGCCATGTACGGCGAGAATGCGTTCTCGGCGGTTATCAACATCATTACCAAAGATGCAAAGGACATTGACGGCGCAAGGGTGAGCAGCGGCTACGGGAGTTTTGAGACGTATGATGAAAACATTGTCTTTGGAAAGAGGTATGGGAAGATTGACGTCTCAGGGATGGTTCGCTACCGTCAGACCGGCGGCTTTGACGGCATCGTCAAACGCGACAGCCAAACAGCCATCGATACAGCATTCGGAACCTCAGCATCGCTGGCGCCGGGGAAGGTGTATGACGCCAGACAGGAATACGATATAAACCTAAAAGCCGTTTACAAAGATTTCTACGTTGAGGGATTGTACACCAATAGAAACAAGCAGCCTTTTGTCGGCCCTCAGTCTGCATTAACGGGCGGTTCCAACATTGAAGATAACTACGTCTTTGGTGAATTTGGGTATAAAAAGACCTTTGAGGAGAAATTCACGTTAAAACCCAGGGTCTATTACGATCAATTTGACGTTGATAACTTCATCAAATCTTTCCCGGACGGCACAACGATAAGAAACACATCAGGCACACCACACACTTTTCCAAATGGGTTCACGGCAGATGCCGTCGTGAGTGAGAAGGTAGTCGGCACGGAGGTTCCTTTTGATTATGAACTCTTTGATGGGAATATATTCACCATCGGCCTTGAATATCGACTGATTCATCAAACGAATATCCGCTATTTCGCAAACTTTAACCCATCGACAAACGATCCCCTGGCTTCTATGCAGGACTTCTCAAATACTCTACCCTTCATAAAGACAGCCACACGAAGGATAGAGTCGATTTATTTACAGGACACGTGGAACGTAACCGACACCGTAAACCTCACCCTCGGCGTGCGGCATGATGAGTACAACGACTTTGGAGGCGCAACCAGTCCTCGCGCAGGCTTAACCTGGTCATTTATGAAGGACGCCTCACTAAAGGCGCTCTACGGCGAGGCATTCCGCGCCCCCAGCTTTGTGGAAATGTTTACCGTCAATCAGCCCGCCATCCTGGGAAACGAAAATTTACATCCTGAAACCATCAAAACATACGAGGTAGGCTTGAGTTATAACTATTTTAACAAACACGTTACCAGCGGCATTAATTATTTCTACAACGACATAAAAGACCTCATCGTGCTTCGCTCACAGACGTCAACTACCTCGAGGTATGAAAACTTTGGGAATGCCCGTGTGCACGGCGTGGAGGCTGAGACCAAGGTGGACATCTCCAAGGGTAATTACGTCTTCATGAATTATACCTTCCAGGACCCGGAAGACGACAATAGAAGAGACCTGCCTTTTATTGCAGAGCACAAGGGCAACTTTGGCGTTAACATGCGCCATTGGAAGTATATCAATACCAACCTGAGCACCTTTGTCAGCGGAAGCCGTTCGAGGGAGTCAACGGACACGAGAAGAGACCTTCCCGGTTATGCGCTGCTCAACCTCTCGATTATTGGAAAAGAGTTCTGTAAGACGATGGAGGTGCAGGGCACGATATTTAACATCCTTGATAAACAGTACAGCGACCCAGGCCCTGCCGCTATCACCAATGACCTCCCAAGACCAGGCAGAACTTTCTTCGTCGGTCTCAGCTTCCAGTTTTAGTAGATCGTTTCAGAAAAAGGTATACAATGCAAAATGTCATTGCAATCTCTTGCAATGATAGTACTTCAGATTGCTTCGCTGCCGCTCGCAATGACAATAAACCTGTAAATGTTTTAATGAAACGATCTAATAGTAAAATGGTACAAAACTATATCAATATCCATAGATTCCTAATTTATCCAGCATTTTGGTTTATCATCGTTTTTTTCCCTCAGCTTTCATTCCATTTTTCCAACGCAATTGCTACAGAAAGTGCGGTAATCATAATTCGTAGTCAGCAGATAGCGGCGTATGAGGAGACGAGTCGGGGTTTTGAAGAAGGGTGTAGAGAGAAAAACATCTCCATAAAGGCAATCTACGATTTAAAGGGGGATATAGAAGAAGGCAAAA
>JAGWZR010000100.1 GCA_018968795.1 Planctomycetota bacterium
ACCTTTAATGACCAGTTTAAGAAAGATACGACACCAAAGGTTGTAAGCGTAGGGAGCGTAGCCTCTACCCCAGAAAGTGTAAAAAGAGGTCAGGAGTTATTTAAGGAGACAAAGTGTTTCGAATGTCACGGCGATGATGGCAGGGGAAACGGGCCTTTGACGGTTGCTTTACAAACGCAGTGGAATATGCCTTACCGAGCCAGGGATTTATCAAAAAGCTGGAATTTTAAAGGTGGTAATACGATCGAAGATATTTATCGCACGATTTCCACAGGATTCAATGAAACTCCGATGGGATCCTATCTGGAAAAACTTTCCGACGAGGATCGCTGGCATGTTGTTCACTATGTAAAAAGTATAGCAAAAGATATGGCGTCTGACGTGGTGGTAAAGGTAAAGTTGTTTGAAGGGGATCAACTACCGGCGGACCCTTTAGATGAGAGCTGGAACAAGACTACTGCAATGGAGATTCCTTTGGCAGGCCAAATTATTACAAGTCCGAGACATTGGGCGCCATCGATAGATGCAGTTATGATTAGGGCAATGTATAATAAGGGTGAAATTGCCTTTTTGTTAGAGTGGGATGATTCCACGAATAAGCAGGAAGAAGTTTTTAGAGATGCAATTTCTCTTCAATTTCCGACAAAGATTCCAGAGTCGCTAAAGAAACCTTATTTTGCGATGGGTGATTCCAGTGGGGCGGTTAATCTTTGGAGTTGGAAGGCATATTGGGCTGAGGGATTCGGTTCGATTATAGAAGCGCCAGAAACGGAACCTGGTATAGTTGCTGAGATGAACGCCAAAGGTTTTAAGAATATTACAACACAGCCGCCCGAGAGTCAGAATGTTATGGGAAAAGGCATTTATCAGAATGGAAGATGGAAGGTGGTTTTGAAGAGGGATTTGAAGACGGAGGATGCAAAAGGGGATATTCAGTTTGAAGTCGGGAAATTGATCCCTGTTGCCTTTGCGGTATGGGATGGTTCAAATAGTGATGTTGGTGGTCAAAAGTCTGTATCCGCATGGTATTACGTCATGCTGGAAAAGCCTGTGCCTAAGACAGTTTTTGTATATGTGCTATTTGCCATTGTTATTGGTGCAAGCGTTGAAATGTGGTTTATAGCAAGATTGCGCAGATTTCCACCCAAGATGGAAGAGGAATAGCAATTAAAGAAATTCAAAAAAAGATTTGATCGCATTCAAAGAGCGTAATTTCTTGTTAAGGAGTCTTTATGAGAGTAAGGTCGTTAGTCTGTTTGCCTATTAGAGCGATATCGATTTTAATAACTATTGTGTGCTTGTCATCAATAGTTTCTCTAAGTGTTTCTTTTGGGCAGGAAAGGAAGATAGATGCCCTCTTTTTAGAACTTGATAAAAAATATCGGATTCCTGAACAATGGTCTGTTCTTCCATTCGAATTAGAAGATCCTTATAAGAGGATTAAAAACGGTCCTCCCCTGGCAAATATTATCAATAAGGCCAAGGTGGAGTGGCTTTCTCGGTGGGTTGCAAACCCAAAGAAAATAGTGCCTAACGCGAAGATGCCAAACCTCGGTTTGGATTTTGAGGAAATTAAGTCAGTTATCGTTTATTTAAGCAGTATTAAAGAAAAGGAACTTCCTAAGATTGAATGGGATGCTTTTTTGTTGAAAAAAGAAGATGAGCTTTCTGAGGATGAATATGACAAAATGGACAAAGTATATAATAATGGGAAAGGAGTGTGGGGGCGTGCCCGTTGCACGATCTGTCATCCAATAAAAGGAGTTGGTGGGAATGTGGGAGTAGGGCCTGACCTGGGTGAGATTATAACGAAAATAAACAGAAATTGGTTATATGACTGGCTTGGCAACACGAAAAATCATTTTCCAGATACGATGATGGCGCAATTTAGATTTATGGATAATGATCTGCGGGGGATCGTTGAGTTTATTATGCGCGACACGCAATTCATACCGGAAGAGAAAGAAGAAAGTGATACGAAGGAATCCAAACCTGCTGAACCGGAAGTTCAGGTGTTGACGGAAAAGGAATTTAATGGGTTGAGAAAAGATACTGCCTTAATTGAAAAGGGAAAGAATATAGTTGAAAAGGCCAGATGCTTTGTATGTCACGATATAAAAGGAATTCCAGAACTCATGCCTGTAGTGGAAAAAAAGCGTGATGGATTGGCAGGGTTTGAAAAACTTTTATATGAGATACGCTGTTTGAGTTGTCATCGGATACAAGACAAGGGCGGAGCGTATGCTCCCAATCTGACAATCGTAGGTAGTAAAATAAAGATGGGATGGGAGAGGGAGTTTTTACAGGCTCCTGACATTATTCGACCTCTCAGCCAGCAGATGCCCAAGTTTAATTTGACTGAAGACGATTCAAAAGTAGCGACAGAATTTATGGAAAAAAATCTTCTTACGAAGGAAGCTCTTCCAAATATTCTCGGAACCGACGTGCCTTCTCCGGAAATGGTTGCTGCGGGGGAAAAGCTTTTTTATGGAAAGGGTTGTAATACCTGCCATGCGGAAGGAATGAAAGGTGGTGGAGTAGTTGGCCCTAACCTTGGAACTGTGGGAGATCGGCTACAACCAGCCTATATGCTCTATCATCTAAGAAATCCGCAACAGGCAAATCCTCAAGCCGTTGAGCCAAACTTTGCCTTGTCAGAAGATGAGTTAAAGGCACTAGTAGGTTTCTTGGTAGACCATGTTAAGAAGAAAGAGGGAAAATAGATAATGGGATATTTTTCATTCGGTAAAAAAATTATAATGGTAAGCTCAGGAGTTGTGTTAGGTATTTTGTATCATTGTACCACAGCAATGGGCTTAGATGTTTCTCCACGAGAGCAGGCGTTTTTACTATCACCCAAAAAGACCTTTGAATATTATTGTTCTCCGTGTCATGGTATGAAAGGCAAGGGAGACGGTACATTTTTCACGATTGATTTAAAGCCGAAGCCTCGTAATTTAACTGATGCAGAGTATATGAAGAAGCGGACAGATGACCAACTTATTAAATCCATTACAGAAGGCACGAAAGCTGTTGATAAATCTAATCTTTGTCCGCCATGGGGAAAAACGCTTACGGATAAAAGAATTAAAGAACTGGTAGTTTATATACGCAGTTTTTCGTCTCACGAAGCTGGAAAGCCAGCTGTTGTTGCAAAAGAAGCTGTTGTTGAAGACAAGAAAACCGGTGCGTTTAAAGCATCGATGCGTTGGTTGTTCCTTGCTGTGGTTACCATAGCGTTGGCAGGGGGAGCTATTAGCGAGTGGAAGAAACTCAGAAATGAATCACTGCGGCGGTAGAGTTTAACCGATCACAGAACGTCCTTTATGTACAAAAAGATATTCATCGCAATTGATAATTCACTCCATTCTAATTACTGCATTGACTTAGGTATTGCATTTTCCAAGAAATTTGATTCTCGATTGGTGGGATGCCATGTCTATGATGCCTCGTTACACCAAAGACGATTTCGCGATATGGAAAAGGGCTTACCACCGCAATATCAAGACGAAACGACACTTCAACGGCAGCGCAACCTTCATAGCTCTTTAATTAACTTAGGACTCAAGTTGATTTCGGAATCTTATCTGGATGTATTCAAAAATAAATGTCGAGAATCCACTGTTTCCCACGAAAGTCTCTTATTGGAAGGCAAAAATTATTATGAAATTATTAAGGAAGTTAAGAGGGATTGTTATGACTTAGTGGTCATGGGGTCAATTGGGCTGGCTGCCGTTAAAGGAAGTGTAGTTGGGAGCGTTTGCGAACGGGTTGTCCGTCGAATTAATACAGACGTCCTTGTGGTAAAAAATAACTGCTTAGATGGGAAGGTGGTGGTTGCTGTAGATGGTAGCATGCTATCTACGGCGGGTGTAAAATCAGCTATTAGTTTTGCTAAAGCATTCAACGTAAAGCTTGCCGCTGTATCAGTATTTGACCCCCATTATCACCGTGTCGCTTTTGAAAGCATTGCAAAGGTGCTTTCCAAAGAGGCAGGGCAAATTTTTAGATTTAAGGAACAGGAAACCTTACATGAGGAGATTATTGATAAGGGTTTGGCAAAGATATATCAGAATCACTTGGATCAGGTAAATCGTATGGCAAAAGATGCGGGAGTAAAGGTCGATACTGTCCTGATGGATGGTAAGCCTTATGATAAGATATTAAGGTACCTTTTGGATGAAAAGCCTTCGCTGTTAGTCATAGGGCGTACAGGTGTTCATAACACCAATGGACTGGATATTGGTAGTACGACAGAAAATTTATTGAGGTTGGCGCCGTGTAATGTATTACTTGCTGGTGGAAATATTGTTGCAAAACTTGATTCATCACAGGTATCTTCAAAATTTCGGAAAGTGCCAATACATGAAAAAGAGTATAAAATGAATACGGGTAATCAAATGTTTACTGAAAATGAATTATCGATGTCTTTGGAGAACGAGCGAAAAGTTTGCGAAGAACCCATAAAGACGCCATGTCCTATAGTTTGGACGCAAGAAGCGCAAATGCAAACAGAACGCATTCCTTCCTTTATTAGAGAGGTGATTAGGAAGAGAATCGAAAGCTATGCTTCAGAGAAAGGCTATGGAGAGATCACGGCGAATGTTGTCTATGAGGCAAGAAGCAAGCTTATGGAAGATAGTTCATTTCATAAAACTTGACAAATTCTTGTTGACTGATAAAATTAAAAATTATCAACAACATAATTTTTTTGGAATTATTTAAGCCCTTAAGGGCTTTTTCTGGATTGCATGGGACATTTCAAAAAGGAAATGTTGTATTGGTGGTGGATATTAAAAATTTAATATGCGTGATTTTTATAGGATGATGAGGCTAAACAACTAAGGTACAGATTTTTTCAATTGTGAATTGTTTTAAAGTGGGGAATGAAATTTGCTTAAATAATTTTCGTAGTTAAGTAAAGGCAAAGGTTAAATTATACAACAAGCGAATTTTTTAATAAGTGGAAGTAAAATATTTTTAGGAGGGGGCGTATGAAGAATGGAATTTCGTTGTTTAAGTATGGTGCATCCCTACTTGGTATAGTTTTCCTTAGTGCGACGATATATGCTGCTGAGGAGACAGCGCCGGGTGTTAAGGGGATGTCCGAGGAAGAGTTTACACCCACAAAAGAAGTGTTGGCGGTAAAGTATGTGCAGGCGGACAAACCGTATCATATGGACGTAGAATCATTGAAAGATAGATTCAAAGATGCGAAAGGGGTGAAAGTTGCTCTTCAAAAACAGGATAAGGCGTTTCCAAACGGCGGTGGGTCTGTCAGCTCTGCAGAAGTGAAGGCTGTTCATGATGGAACTACAATTTATTTCCAAATTTCATGGAGTGACCCAACTAAGAATGTAAGGGCAATTGCAGTTCAAGAGTTCAGGGATGCTGTGGCTTTAATGTTTCCCTTGGGTGCGGTAGAAGTAACTCCAGCGGAACATTTTAGCCCAAGGATGGGGGATAGGGAAAAACCCGTAAATCTTTGGCACTGGAAGGCAGATTGGGAGGCGGATTTGGTTGCTAAAGGTGAATTAGAAGATGTAGAGGCGCAATATCCTAATATGCACGATGATTTTAATACAAATCCTTACAGTGCGTATTACCACAGGGAGCTCATAACGAGTGTTGCTGTTTTGTCGGGTGGCAGGGCTGCTAATAACCTGCTTTCACAACCTGGAAGAGGAAGGACGGTAGAGGATTTAAATGCAGAAGGCTTTGGTACACTCACTACTCAGGACCATCAGGACGTAAATGGATGCAGTCATTATGAGGATGGGACATGGACTGTCATTATATATCGTTCGTTAATTACGGAGGATCCACATGATGTGCAGTTTGTTCCTGGTGGAAATTCATACTTCAATATGGCAGTATGGAATGGTGAAGAGAAGGACAGGAATGGACAGAAAAATATATCCACCCAGTGGCATCCTATAACATTAGAAAGGGTTGCTTGGCAATAGTTTCTTGTAGAATAAATGGTTAAATGGAGGGTTGAAAAATGACATTAGTACACAACTGGCACTTAGGGAGACGTATGGAGTATCCCTATTTTGAATCCAGGCCAAAACGTCAATTTGCGGCTATATTTAACATCAATAGGTGTATTGCCTGTCAAACGTGCACCATGGCCTGTAAGAGTGCATGGACCTATAATAAAGGACAGGAACACATGTGGTGGAATAACGTGGAAACCAAGCCTTATGGTGGGTATCCACAATCGTGGGATGTTAAAACATTAAAACTAATCGATAATGGTGAAAATACCTGGTATACCAACGAAAAAGATGAAAAATTGTCTCCCTACGGAGTTTATGAAGGCGATACTATATTTGAGGCTGCTGCAAAGAAGAATCTCAATCAGTGGGCTGTTGGGTATATTCCAGAGGATAAGGAATGGAGATCTCCAAATTTTGGAGAGGATGTTGCAAAGAGTAATAAACCGGATGAATATTCATCCTTGCCGGAGCATAGTCGTTGGTTTTTTTACATTCAGAGGCTTTGTAACCACTGTACGTATCCTGGCTGTTTGGCTGCATGCCCTAGAAAAGCTATCTATAAAAGGAAAGAGGATGGAATTGTTCTGATAGACCAGAAGAGGTGCAGGGGTTACCGGAAATGCGTTGAACAATGTCCATACAAAAAACCGATGTTTAGGGGGTTAACGAGGGTAAGCGAAAAGTGCATTGCCTGTTATCCAAGGATTGAAGGAAAAGATCCATTAACAAAGGGACGTCCAATGGAGACTCGGTGTATGGCTGCATGTGTTGGCCAAATTAGGTTGCAGGGATTTTTGGACGATAACCCAAAAAACCCAGTCACATGGTTAATCAGACACGACAAATTAGCGTTGCCGCTTTATCCACAATTTGGCACAGAGCCTAACATATATTACATTCCACCAAGATGGGCTCCTAGAGCTTATTTAAGGCAGATGTTTGGACCCGGCGTGGATGAGGCAATTGAGAAGTTTATGGTGCCTTCGAGAGAAAGATTGGCAGTTATGTCCTTGTTCAGAATGGCCCAAGCCATTATATTTGAGTACAAAATTGAGGAAGGTCCAAAGGTTTTTGAGACGGTAATTCATGGTAAGAAGTTTGAGATGTTCAATGATACGGTTATTGGATATGGCGAGGATGGGCAGGAGATTTTGAGGACTACCATAGAAGAGCCTATCCATATCAGAGACCCGAAATATTTAAATTCAATTTAGAATTGAGGTTTATTATGTCAGGTGAAAGCAGCAGCCTTTTGGCTACACCCAACGTGGATAACTTGCTTACGCGTAGCGCAATGTATCATATTCTGTCTGCATGCTTTTTATATCCGAAAGAGCAGAACCTGAGTATATTGAAAAGTCCTGATTTCCAGGAATATAAGAAGAAAATACGGTTGTGCTACGATGGTGTAGACAATGGGACAGAGCTAGGAAGATGTTTGGATGAAGTACAAAGGTTGTATGGTGAAGTTGCCGTTGAGGCGCTGCAAAGGACATATCAGCGAATAGTAGGACACACCATATCAAAAGAGTGTCCATTATATGAAACCCAATATG
>JAGWZR010000101.1 GCA_018968795.1 Planctomycetota bacterium
AGTAATGAATTGGGACCCCAAAAAAACCCTTTTTTCTTTCTTACCGATGTATTATAAAAGAGATAGATAAAATGAATGAACGCAGCAAAAAAAGTTATTAATGCACAAATTCGATGTATATACCCCGCCGTTGGATATCCTCCAAACAATTCGTATAACCATCTCGCCCATGCATAACTTCTAAATGCTAATGGTACGCCAGTTAAGACAAGGCCAAAAAAGCTGATAATAATTAAAAAGTGGCAAAATCTATGAAAAAGACCAAACCTCAAATAATTAATGTTGCTCTTCATCAGCGTGTCCCTTTCTTTTGAACTCATCTCGAACTGTTGCAAGCCAAGTTAACAAAGAGTGAAGTCCGAAAGACGAAAAAGTAAAAGCTAGAATACCTATATACATCACAAATACAATACACAAAATCGTCTGGGGATTTTTGATAACTTTTTTAAGACCTTCTGGATTATTACGCGCATTTTTTAAAGCAGCAAACAATGTTTTATAATATCCCACATTCTTTATCTGAGGATGTTCAACATGTTTAACAAAACTTGCATTTGCGTTTGCATGACATTTCCCGCACGTTTCCAAAATTTTATCTTTCCCAACCTTAGATTCTGGCTCAGATGAATTCAATATTTTGTGTTTGCCATGGCAATCAAAACAGACGGGAACATCTGTCGTTGTATGTCCAAGTGCCGTAACTTGTCCGTGCGCATTGTTTCTATAGCTATCAAAATAGTCCCGATGACACGAACCACAAGATTCAATCGTTAATTTTCTATGAAGAGGATCGGTACCTCTCGGTACATCTCTGGGAGATTTCTCACCCAATGGGGTATAATGATATGTCAAACCAGCATGGCAATCCTTACATGTGGGCACATCTTTATTATTCTGCTTCATCAATTTAACATGGGTGCTGTTTAAATACTCCTCAGCTGGATCATCGTGACAAAAAGTTATACAATCCACCGGTTTCAAATTCGGTTTGTGACCCTCTGTTAAATCCACTCCATCTAAATCTGGATGACAATCTATACAGAAAAAATCTTGACCACCATGCGCAGATGCTTTAAAGGCGGCTTCATCAATCAGCATCGAAGCCACCTTAATTTCTGCTGTTACAGGGTCTATTTTTGCCTTCTCCGAGACTTTCAACTTGTCAGGCTTGGTGTGACACTCAAGACAAGGCCCATTATCGCCTGCAGTTAGTAGTGTCGGCGAAACAGCAATCATTAACACAAATATCGTGAAAGACGTCAATAGCTTAAATTTACCAAAGCCTGAAGAAAGTCTACCTATCATATTTTTTTCTGAAATATACCCCATCTTTATGGAATCCTCCCAGCTATATAACTCTTGAGCTTAAAGAGTTATTCCTTTTTCTTTGGTTTTAAAGGTGAATTAAGAATTTCGTCTTTTGGCAATATCGCTGCCCACTTTTTCTTATCCTCTGGAGAAAGTTTTTTAATCACATCATCAATTTCATCATTGTCACGATGGTCGTCTTTCTTAAAATAATCCTTGTAATCCATTACTTTATCAGTTTTCGGGCATTTATTCTTATCGTCCTTATTTTCCCAATGACATTTCAGACATTGCTCTTTCACCGTCGCAGGACCGTTAATTCCAGCAACAATCAAACCCGCATCATATTGTACTTTCCTTGCCATGAGGGGATCTTTCTTTAACAACTCCTTGAAGGCGTCCTTGCCCTTGCCTAAATAATTTTCTTTTAATTTTTTATACTCAGAACCTGCTCCATGACAGGCTTCGCATTGTACGTTAGGTAAATATTTTTTACCAGCTTCCGCAATCTTCTCACCAAGAGCGGTTGCGTGACATTTTAAGCAATCAGGATTTTCGGCATCTGGGGTACCTTTTAGCCTCTTTTCCCAAGTATTGGAATGTAATCTCTCTTTATATTCTTCTCCTTCAAAACAGCCTTTTCCCATATGGCATTTGCAACCACTGTTACCCGTATACTCTGCCCCAACTACTACACTTGGTAATGTAAAAGCCAACGAACAAGCAGAAACTACAACCCCTCCTAAAAAACACACAGCCTTCTTACCACCAAACATTTAAAATCTCCTTTCCCATTTCAACGAAACAATTAACACAAATTACAAGCTTATCTGCAATAATAACTACTACTGAATATTGTTTTCCCAAAACTTGGGAAACTGCTACAGGAAACAATTTTATAGATATTTAGGCCATTCCAGAAACACGCCTTACATGCTGGGAATAACCTAACTATCTGATTTCCAGAAATTTAATGATACAACATTAGGACTTAACAAATTAGCATGCTTTATTAATGGTGTCAAGAAAAAATTCTTTTACAGTTAAATATTATTAATTTTTTGACAAAAAATTCTCAACAAAATTAGTATTAATATTCCCACTTGCGAATTGTGGGTGCGCAATTAATTCCAAATTTAGTGAGATTGTCGTTTTAATACCTTCAATAACATACTCCCTCAATGCCCTCCTCATACAAGCAATAGCTTCCTCTCTTGTTTTTTGGTGAACAATCAATTTTGATATTAAAGAATCATAATAAGGAGATATTTCATATCCAGAATACACATGGGAATCGACTCTCACCCCTCGTCCACCGGGAGGATTGTACATGGTAATTTTTCCAGGTTGAGGCCTAAACCCATTACGAGGATCTTCTGCATAAACTCGGCATTCTATTGAAACTCCCTGATTCACAATTTTTTTCTGTTTTAAATTTAATCGTTCACCATAAGCAATTCTTATTTGTTGTTTAACGAGATCAATACCAGTAACCATTTCTGTAACAGGATGCTCTACTTGTATCCTAGTATTTACTTCTATAAAGTAAAAATTGTTTCCTTTGTCCACTAAAAATTCGACAGTACCCGCATTTGTATAATTTACAGCCCTTGCAATCTTGACTGCCGCCTTACATATTTCATCACGCAAGCGCTCAGAAATCATAGGAGAAGGCGACTCTTCAATAAGTTTTTGGTGCCTCCGCTGCAATGTGCAGTCCCTCTCGCCTAAATGAATTATATTACCGTAAGCATCACCAAATATTTGCACTTCTACATGACGTGTATCCTCTATGTATTTCTCAATATAAATAGATGAGTCTTTAAAGGCGGCTTCTGCTTCCCGTTGTGCAATTGATAATGAATTTACAAGTGTTATATCATTATGCGCAATCCGCATCCCACGCCCACCACCACCCGATGAGGCTTTAATAATAACGGGATACCCGATCTTGTGCGCTACATCCAGTGCTTGTTGCTGATTTTTTATAACTGACTCACTACCTGGAACAACAGGAATTTTATTAGCAATAGCAATCTTCCTTGCCTCAGTCTTATTTCCAAGTTTTTTCAATACCTCTGACCCGGGACCGATGAACACTATATTAGACGATTCACATACTTCTGCAAAATGACCAACCTCTGATAAAAAACCGTATCCTGGATGGACAGCTTCAATATCGGTTATCTCCGCTGCACTAATTAAACTTGGAATATTCATATAACTTCCTTCCGCCTCGGAAGGACCGACACACACCGTAAAGTCCGCTTGTTCTAAATACCTTGCATTTTCGTCCGCCTTTGAACAAACGGCAACGGTTTCAATACCCATTTCGCGACATGCCCTAATAATTCTTAAAGCAATCTCGCCTCTATTTGCAACCATTATCCTGGAAAACATAGTTAAGTATATTTGCTAACCGCTATTCTATTCGTTTTATAAAATCTAACAAATTCAGTTATTATCATTTTTGTGAAGGCCTAACACGAAATAGCGACTGACCAAATTCTACCGCCTCTCCATCATTCACATAAATATCAACAATTTCGCCTGTAGTTTCAGCCTTCACTTCGTTCATTATTTTCATTGCCTCGATAATACAAACAACTGTTTCTTCATTTACAATATCTCCTACATTAACGCATGGATCAGCCCCAGGGGCATTTGCCCTATAAAAAGTTCCTACCATAGGTGAAACAATCTCTGCCAAGTTTTCTGTCTCTTTTACCAATACCTGTGGGGGAAGTACTTGTTGTGGCTTTGAAGGATGGGGTATTGAAGAAACAGCCGATGGTGATATCGTGGGTGTGTATCCAATCTCACTTTTTTTAATCCTTATTTTAGCGACATCCTCATGAATTTCAATCTCAGACAAATCATTTTCATTCATGATTGAAATTAATTGCTTCACCTTGTCTATAATATCCATAATCTAATCCTTTGTGGAGTTTACCCTTTATTTATCAATAACAGGAAGCCAACCAAACAGTAATTACCTAAGAGGATACAATAATTACCGTACAGAAGAACGTAGAAATATGAAAAGAAAAAGGATTGGAACGGAACGAAGGGTTATTCTGATTAATTTTCTTAATACGTATTTTTATTTTTTGCAAAGGCATTCTGATGTAATTCTTTTTACTTTAATTTCCACATTATATCACTATATCACTATTTCTGTTAACTTTTTTGGTGCCCGACTTAAAATAGCACATCCATCGGCAGTCACCAAAACAATATCTTCGATACGAACACCCCCCCACCCTGGAATATAAATACCCGGTTCTATTGTAAATACCATACCCTCTTCTATTACTTCTTTGCTTCTTCTATTAATACTGGGGCCTTCGTGAACTTCAAGCCCGATGCCATGCCCTAGTCCGTGCCCAAAGCATTTTTCAAATCCTTTTTTCTCTATATAAACCCTCGCTACACTATCAATATCTTTAGCCGTTAGACCAGGACTTATACTCTCGATAGCAAAACATTGTGCATCCAATACTATTTGGTATATCTTTTTAAATTGTGGAGATATTCTATCTATGACGCTAATTCTTGTCAAGTCGGAATTATAAAACTGAAAACTCGCACCCCAGTCTATTAAGATTGTGTCTTTTTCTTTTACTTTTTCATATGTTGCACGAGCATGGGGCTGGGAAGCACGTTTACCTGCGGCACAAATTATTTCAAAAGAGCTTCTCTCACCACCCTCGTTTCTTATTCCAAATTCTAAAAGATCCGCCACATTCTTTTCTGAAATACCTACCGTTATTTTCTTTAAGACTTCCTGATATGCCCTTTCGGCAATATCAATGGCTGTCTTTATTTTTTTTATTTCTTCCTGTGTTTTCCGTTTTCTATACTTTTCAATAATTCCTTGAGTAGCTATAGTCTCAATTCCCTGTATATTTTTTTTAATTTCTAGATATTGACTAAACGTAAAATATAAAGATTCAACATACAGTTTTTTAATCTTTAAGAGTTTTAGTCTCCCACAAATTGTTTTTATTAAAGAAACTTTTCTTTCAACAATCTTGATCCATGGAACATCGTGTTGGGCTTGCTCAACATATCTAAAATCCGTAAACAAACAATCAGTATCCGGTGTAATTAAAAGAATACTTTCCGAGCCCGTAAAATTTATCACGTAACGAATATTTACTTCATTTGTAATTAAAAAACCATCTACTCCATCTTTCCGTAATTTTTCTTTTAATTTGATTAAACAACTCATGACATAGCAAGTTTACAAACATAATAAAACCAGCATAATGATTATTACTTACAACCGTAACAACCGCACATTTTTATAACCGCAAATATACTCACGCTATCTTTTTTTCTCGCTTAATTTTTTCTATTAACATTTCTATAAACGTTTTAAATTGTTTATCACTATCTATTTGTTCTTTCACCTTCTTTATAGCGAACATAACCGTAGAATGTTTCTTACTATTAAAATAATCCCCAATTTGTTGATACGACCAAGTGAGAAGTGTTTTTATCAAATACATACATATTTGACGTGGAAACGAGATAGATTTTATTTTCCTAATTGAGTGAAGTTCATTGCGTGATATATTGAAATAGTTTAACACTACCTCTTCAATCTCATTAATTTTAATAATCTTTCCTTCGTCGTAGAAAACTTCACGAAAAACCTCATTTGCCAGTTGGAGATCTATCTTCTTCTCATTAAATTTGGCATGCGCGGATAGTGTTGTCAATGCGCTTTCAATTTCTCTCACACTATCATCAAATTTTTCAGCAACGAATTCCAAAACTTCTTCTGGAAAATGTACATCGAACTTTGCAGCTTTTGATCTCAAAATTAAAAGCCTCGTGGCATACTCAGGCTTATCTATTTTTGTAACCATACCAGACATAAACCGACTCGCAAGGGTTTCTTTTAACTGTCCAATCATTTTGGGATGTGCATCGCTGGCCAAAATAATTCTCTTAGATAATTCATATAATGCATTAAAAGTATGCAAAAACTCTTCTTGCACACCTTGCTTATTAGAAAGAAAATGGACATCGTCTATGAGAAACATGTCCATGTTTCTAAATTTTTGCCTAAATGCTTCCATTTTCCCTTTTTGTAGTGAATAAATGAATTCATTTGTCCATTTCTCAGCCGGCATATATACAGCATTTATATTCTGTTCTTCTTTGACGCTATTGAAAACGCCTTGTAAGAGATGTGTTTTACCAACACCAACAGTACCGTGAATAAAAAGGGGATTAAAGGGGGGGCATTTACCCTTAATCATTTCAAGGGTAGCAGTATAAGCAAGTCTATTATTAGGACCGACTACAAAATCTTCTAACTTGAGAATTCTATTTAATTGTACATAATTTTTGTTATCTGTTTTTCCCCGAGGCAAAGAGATATTTGTTGACGTTGAAATATTTCCCTCCTCACCGTTTTTTAAAATAGAAAATCTTACGTTCAGGTCTTTATTTATTAACTTTCCAATACCTTCCCTTAAAACATTTGCAAAATTTTCTTGTAACCATACTTGAGTAAAAACATTTGGCACTATGATATTCGCATAATTATCATCAAAAGATTCGAGCCGGGTGTTTTTAAACCATAGGTTAAATCGTAATGGACCTACCCTTTCACGGATATCATGAAGGACATTATCCCAGATCTTTAAACAAGGCTCCATTACTATTCCTATTATAAGAAGAAATTTTTTGGGAAATGGTTGAAGTTATATTTGAAGGAGGGAGATATTAGCAGAACGATTTATGTGTGTCAAAAAAAAAGACTCACCTATCTACAAAATATTTTTGGCACGTAATCACAATTTACGTAACACTTCAATACATAATATAATTATAAAAACCAAAAACTTCCAACCGATGCTAAATAAATTTTTAAAAAACTTATTTTAACATACAGTATTTTTCATTCTTAAAAATATACGCTTGTAATCTCATGTTAAATTGAAACTTAGGAATATATAATTCTCCACTCATTTTTCACTACATTGATTCATCGCATATAATCAAATTTTTTTCTACAAATTATATTATTAATAATAAATTAAATTGTGAATAACTTGTGGATTAATGGTCAATAATTAAAAAAGTACTCATACATAAAATCATATTTTAAATAAACATACAGTAACTTCAATTTATTTCTAATTTATTATCATTTAATGTGAACAAATTGTTTTAAAAGAAAACTAACTTTCATTTTTTGAATA
>JAGWZR010000102.1 GCA_018968795.1 Planctomycetota bacterium
ATCAACTTACCGAAATCTAGGTTATCGGACAACGGGGGTTTTGTCAATCAAAAAAGCAAAATTAAGTCTCTGCTAGTAAGATGTAACGTTTTAAAATTTTAATTGATTAATAAATATTTATTTTTTACATTATGAGTCTATGAAGACTCTATCACATATTCCTTTTATCATTACGATAGTACTATATTTTATATCTTCCGTTTGGTCAATTGGATATATCATAAGACCTAATTATTTTGATAAAAAAGTGGCCAAATGGTCTATGATGATGGGATTTTTTATCCACAGCGGCTTCTTGGTTTTCTTAGGTCTTGAGGCTAGCAACATCCCTATAACAAATGTGTATGAATCTTTTGTATCATTGCTCTGGTGTGTACTATTCGTTTATATCAACCTGGATTATCTTTACAAATTGCCCTCTCTGGATACATTTTTAATTCCTATCGTTACGGCGCTTTCTATCTGGGCGCTTACGTTTGATGGGGGGAATCTCTTAATTACCGTTAGCCTCCAGAACTTCTGGCTTATAGCTCATATCATTCCTATATTCGTGGGATATGCTGCTTTTACTATATCATTTAGTCTAAGCATCATGTATTTAACTCAACAGAGGCAATTGAAACACAAACTGTTTGGTTCTCTTTTTAACAAATTACCTTCACTTGAAGGGATTGACAAGATGATGTGGAAGACTATTTCTTTCGGTTTTCCCTTACTCACGCTTGGCCTTGTTTTCGGCACATTTTGGGTCAAGACACAAAATATTTTAGGCGAGATGTGGTATTTGGATTATAAAGTCGTTCTGGGCTTGGCCACATGGCTCATATACGCAGCGCTGTTGCACATGCGTCTTGTATCATCTTTTCACGGCACCAAGATCGCGTGTTTGACTATTGTGGGTTTTTGCCTTGTGCTTTTCACCTTTATTGGCACCTTTTTTATGGGATCAAAACACGCCTTTCAGAAGGTTAGCAAACAGTCGCATAATGAAATTTTGGATGTACAACAATATCTTGCTATTTGTTGCAATTTTGACAAGAAATTACGATTTAAATCCCACATCGTAAATCTTAAATCATAAATCCAAAATATTTTTGTTCCGGTTTGTTTGAGGTAGGGATTAAATTATATTATGAGCATCTTAGTTGTTGGGCTTAATCATAAGACAGCCCCTGTGGAGATCAGGGAAAAACTGGCGTTTAATGTTAATAACATTCCCACTGCCCTATCCCTATTTCTCCAGAAACATCAATCGGCAGAAGCTGTCATCCTATCAACCTGTAATCGAGTGGAGATGTACGTCTCATCATTGGATGGCGCCATTAAGGTTGATGATGTCCTCTCATTTATTGCAGACTTTCATAAAATCGATTTAAACGGATTTTCTTCTTATATGTACCATTACGTAGATGATCGCGCAGTCAACCATCTTTTCTTCGTTACCGCCAGTCTCGATTCTATGGTGCTGGGAGAGTCGCAAATTCTTTCCCAGGTCAAGGAGGCTTACACGACGGCATCAATGGAAGAGGCTACTGGAAAAATTTTGAATCAACTGTTTCAGCAGGCGCTTAATGTTGCCAAAATCGTGCATACTAAAACGTCCATCGGGAAGAGAAAAGTGTCTATCAGTTCTGTTGCCGTGGAATTTGCCGAGAAGATATTTCAAGATTTCACCGGCAAGATGGTCCTTGTAGTAGGCGCTGGCGAGATGTGCGAGCTTTTACTCAAGCATCTCTACGAGGAAGGGGCTCGCACCTTCATAGTCGCGAATCGTACCTTTGAACACGCACAGGAAATTGCCAACGCCTTTCACGGCCAGGCTATTAAATACGAACTCCTTGGCGAGTACCTTGCAAAGGCTGATATTATTATTAGTTCGACCTCCGCGCCTCATTATGTAATCCATGTCGATCAGGTGAAAGAAGCCATCAGGCATCGAAGGGGTAATCCCATGTTCCTTATAGACATTGCCGTCCCTCGAGATATTGAACCGGACATTGCCAATATTGACAATGTGTATCTTTATAATATCGACGATTTACAATCTGTCGTTAGTCAAAATATAGACGAACGGAATAAAGAAGTAGAAAAATGCCACACTATCGTCGAAGAAGAAGTGGAGCACTTCATGGCAAAGTTTGAGGAAATGAAGATAGAACCGGCAATAACCCAATTACGCGATCATTTTCACACCATCGGGAAGGAAGAATTAAACCGCTTAAAACCCAAACTAAAGAGCGTGGACAACGGGGACTGGGAACAAGTTGTTTATACCATGGAGCGCACCATCAATAAACTCCTTCACCATCCTGCAAAAGTAGCCAAACAAGAGGCGAAGAACGGCGGCGGGTATCGGTATGTGGAGACCATCAGAAAGTTATTCGGCATATTTCACCACACAGACCATTCGCAGCATTAGCTCTATAAGCGTACCATCGCATTCACCTCCATCCAACCGAGGTGTAGTCTATTGTGCCATACTGTCCAAGGTTTCGGGCATGCTTTATTCCTTCATGCCTTGTGATGTAGGCAAACCGTATTTCCGCCACTCTTTTTAGCTTCATACATTGCACTATCCGCATTTGCGAGTAGCGCCTTCACATCAGTTGATAAACCAAGTTCAGCTATGCCGATGCTTATCGTTTTTTGAACTGTTTCATCGTTTGGCTGAATGAAGAATTTGGTATTTCCGAAGTCCCTGAGCATACGTGTGGCAACGGCAATTGCGCCACGACCTGCGATTTCTGGCAATAATACGACAAATTCTTCGCCCCCGTACCGGCATGCTACATCTACTCCGTTTCTCGCCCGCTCTTTTATTATTTGTCCAAGGCGTTGTAAAACCTTGTCACCCTCAGGATGTCCATACGTATCGTTGAAATGCTTGAATTTATCGATATCTATAAATAGAAGACTCAGCGCGTGCTGGAGACGTCTTGCCCTCAACACCTCGCGTTCCAACGCCTCGTCAAAGTATCTTCTGTTATACAAATTTGTCAGCTTGTCGGTAATAGACAGCTCTTCGAGTTTATTATATGAATCTTCTAACTTTATTGACATCTCTTTAAAGGAAACAAAAAGTTCCTCTATTTCAACAGATGATTTTACATCCAGTTTTGCATCATACGTCCCTTCGGCAATCCTTTTTGTTGCGGCACCGAGCATTCTTAGCGGTTTTGTTATGCCCCCTGTTATAAAAAACGCATAGATAGTACTAAAAATAACCACTGCCGGCACGGCGATGTAAATGGAGAGCCTGCTATTCTTTTCATTTTTCTCAGAAAATGCAAGCGTCTGATTATAGATTGTGTTAACCATTTCATCAAGGGTTGTCAATGCATCGGTAATCGTGGATGCTTCTGCTTCAAACTCATCAATTGCATTATCCATATCTTTTGTGTCAGGCGGCATTGCATTCCCTAATCTGATATTTATTTGTACGGTATTAGCTAATTTCTCAATATTGGTAAAAGTTTGATCAATTTCAATTCGAAGAGCAGCAATTGCCTCTCCGTAAACACTCCAATCTATTTCTTGTAATTCTTTTACAATCTGCGCCTCCAGTATTGCATGGTAATCCAATTTAGAAAGATTTCTTTCTTTTATGATATATTCCGTTGTCATAAGCCAATGTTCAATATTTTCCTTTAACACATCGAAGGTTTTTTTATTAACGGAATGAATCGTAACCATTTTTAGAACTTTCCCAATTCTATTCAGCGAAAGAAAAACAGCAACGGTCGTCCCTACCATCAATAGTAGGATAATACCGAAACCGAGTCCTAAACGTTGCCCAATGCGCATAATTTAATGTATGAGAATTTCAAACCTTTTGGTTGTTCTGTTACACCCCCCCCGGCCCCTCTTTCTAGAGGGGAGCTTAAAAGTTGCTGCCGCTCGCAATAACAATAAACCTGTAAATGTTTCAATGAACGCTATACCAGGCTTTATTTCATAAGTGAATGTATTCTCTTTGTATCGAGTAACGCCTTTTCCATCGGTACAAGGGGAGTAATCTCAATGTCAGTAAAAAACGGAAAGAGCGGTAGTTTTGAGACAATCTCTTCAATTTCTTCATTAGACTCGGCGTCAATAATGGCTGCGGCTCCACGCCGGCCGGCCAGCTTCCCCCCTGCCAAAATCTTTCCCCGTCGTTGAAAACGCGAGAAATATTCCCATTCCTTTATCACGTATCCCAAAAAATCCTTCACGGGCATCTGCGGCATTTGTTTTACCTCGACTTTTAAAAGAAATAGCATATCGTTTTGCCTTTCAATATTCTTATATCGCTAAACCGCCGTCTACACTAATTACATGGCCTGTAATATATCTGGCGTCATCGGACAACAGGAACAGGGCAGCCTTAGCCACCTCTTCAGGCTTGCCGAATCTTTTCACAGGAATCATTTCGATCATTTTGTCTTTATATTCTTGGGGTAAAACAGCCGTCATATCTGTCTCAATAAAACCACAGGCAATTGCATTCACCGTTACATTAGCTTTTCCCACTTCCTTAGCCAGCGCCTTTGTAAAGCCGATCATTCCCGCCTTTGATGAAGAGTAGTTGACCTGCCCTGCCATCCCCATTATTCCGCTCACAGAGGTTATATTCAGGATACTACCCAACCTTTGTTTAATCATCTGCGTAATAACCGCCTTGGAAAAATTATAAACGCTCTTGAGATTGGTATTGATAACCTCGTCCCAATCGTTCTCAGCCATCAATGCCAGGAGTTTATCGCGGGTAATACCGGCATTATTTACGAGGAAGTCAATCTTCCCAAACTTGTCTTTAACCTCCTTCACCAGATTTTTGGCTCCTTCAAAACTGGCTGCATTTACCTGAAATGAAAGAGCCTTTGCACCCATAGATGCAAGCTCTTTTACAAGTAGGTTTGCCGCATCGGTATTTTTATTATAGTTAAAAGCAACGTTGCAGCCGTTCCTTGCAAGTTCCAGCGCGATTGCCTTTCCTATCCCCCGTGTACCGCCTGTAATAATTGCCACCTTATCCTTAAATTGCATCCCATTACCCCTCCATTGTCGATAATTTCTTGTTTATTAAAGATTAGACAAGCTGCTCATGAATTGCAAATACAAATTTTATAGACTGGTCAACAAATCCCCTACGAAGATTTTTCATAGCCTAGGTTTTTGTAATTCTTCCCAAAATAAGTTAACAAATAACACGGAGAGAAAAATTTAGTATTTTGAGTTGGATAAAATTTATGTTAGCGAATTTTTAAAGATATTTTCAGAAATGCGTTTGTAGGGATAATCATAAATTTTTGATTTAAATGGCTGGGGAACTAGGATTCGAACCTAGACTAAATGATCCAGAGTTCCTTTTATGCCTTTTTAACACTTTTTTATAACTGGCTGATAATGTGTCTGTTATGACCGCAATAGTTTATCAAGGAATAAGTTACAACACAAGTTTAATTCTGACAATTCTAACGGGTTCCTTTGTATTCCGATAGAGTTGACTACAATTTGACTACAGCGGATGTACTACGAATTTATTAATCAGACAGTGCTGATTTTAGTTAAACTTTAAGGACAACTTTATACAGGTGTTTCCTAAAACCCTTCACCATTTTGGCAATTTCTTCTTCCTGCTTTTTAACGCTCTGCTTTGGTTTCGGTTTGCGATCCTTGACGTTTTCCATAAATTTAAAAAGTCGATTTCATCCCTTCTCTCGCTCCACTACAGCTACTGGTTTGAGAAGGATTCCTTTTTCCACTGCCTCGGCTTCAAGAAAATCTCCTTCAGCGAGGTTAAACTTCTTGCGCAAATCGGCGGGTAGTGTTACTTGAGCAAATTTTCTCAGTTTTAAGAGACTCATGTTCTCCTGTTCCTTTCAATAAATGAAATTTTGTTAAATTTATACGAATATAGCAAAATAACAAATTAAGAGATTATAGTATTATTATATACCCGTAGAGGATAGCGTCAAGTGAATTAAGGCAAATAAATGCACCTGTAGTATTTTGTGTTATAAAATGCTATTAAAAATGTTATATTGAATGATAGAAGCATGCACTTGAAAGGATGATATAAGGGGAAACATTGACGCTTCAGATGTCCTGGTTTCACTGAAAAGATTTGTGTTTAAATAGATTCAAAATGGTAAAATAATTTGTAAAGGAGAGATCGGATAGGCATTTATTATTCTATTGCTTTAATGTTTCAGAATTGTTCTCAACGATGTTAATTTGGAAAATGAAATATGAAGGTGCAACCCTATTCCCAACCCTTGTGCGTGCTGGCTTGCCTGTGTCCGGGGCAATGAAGAAATAAAAAACGAAGCAAACCCATTGTTGCCTTCGTTTTGAACAAAATGTCTTGACAGAATCTGCCTGCTTTCTTAGTATTGCAACTATGTGTATAATCAAAAGCATTTAATTTTCGAGAAATGTTTTTTAATTTGCAATTTAAATGGTTTATAGGTAATACATCTATGCATGACCCAATTTCTCAGCGAGAGAGAGCGAGGCGAACTGAAAAAGGCTCATAAACAAGAGCATCTTAGACGTCATGCTGACCGAATTAAGGCCATACTCCTGCTTGATTCAGGTTGGAGTTATGAGAAAGTGGCAGAGGCGCTCTTGTTAGACGATCAAACTGTCAGGAATTACGAAAAAGCATATCAGTCCGGGGGAATAGACGGCCTGCTCACCGACAATTATATTGGATGCGTCTCCAAGCTGAGTTCCAAAGAGGAAGAAGAATTAAAAGAACACTTAAGAAAAAACGCCTATGGCACAGCAAAAGAAATTGTCGCATACGTAAAGCGAACATTTGAAGTCATCTATACCGTCGAAGGGATAGCACATACTCTGCATAGATTAGGATTTGTTTACAAAAAAACCACACCTGTTCCTGGTAAGGCAGAGCCAGAAAAACAGAAGGAATTTATTGAGCGCTATCATCAACTCAAAAGCGAGAAATCTTCGAAAGACAAGATATTCTTTATGGACGGCACTCACCCTCAGCATAATCCAATGCCAGCCTATTGCTGGATAGAAAAAGGAACAATAAAGGAAATTCCTACCAATACCGGAAGAGAACGAATCAACCTGAACGGTGCAATAGATGTTGAAAGTCATGAGGTAGTAATCCGAGAAGACAAAAGCATAAACGCCCAATCAACGGTAGAACTTTTCAAAGAAATCGAAGAAAAAAATCCCGAAGCTCCAACTCTTTACATAATTTCTGATAATGCTCGGTACTATAGGGCAAAATTAGTAAAAACATATTTACAAAAGTCTCGAATAAAACTGGTTTTCTTACCTCCCTATTCTCCCAACTTAAATCTTATAGAGAGAGTATGGAAATTTTTCCATGAAAAAACACTTTATAATACGTATTACGATACCTACAAAAAATTCAAAGATGCGTGTTTAAACTTTTTTGCAAATATTCATCAGTATAAAGAAAAACTCTGCTCACTTTTAACAGAAAATTTCCAAATTATTGGTGAACATTTTTCGAAAACCTAATTTATTTG
>JAGWZR010000103.1 GCA_018968795.1 Planctomycetota bacterium
CAAGCTGTTTTGACTGGAGAAAGGGATACATATCAGGTCCCATTACAGCGGTGCATCCTGCCCCAAACTCAAATTTATATTTCTCTTTCCCAAACACTATCCATGTTTCTATCGTTGTTCCTGCAGCGAGGTCAAATAAGAAATTGATTTCTCTGAGTGAGTCGACGCCTTGTAAGACGGGTAGTGTCGCCGTATCGTTTCCATAAAAATCTTTGGGAAAGGCCGAATACAGGTTTTCCCCCATATTGATAATAAGAGAAGCGCCTCCGGGTTTATAACCTAAAAAGGCAAATTCTTCGCCATACTTTTTCTGATATTGGTTGGCTACAGAGGTCATTGCCTGGTCTGCGAGACCTGGAGCGCCTGTGTAATGGGTCATACCAATTACCTTTAAATCTCTGCTAAAACAATGATGGAGAAAGGCAATGGCCATGGGCTGTAACTCTTCCTTCGAGGAGGGGTCGTAATCAAAGGCAATCATGACGTGAGAGCCTTTTGGCAGCGATTCAATTTTTTCATAAACTCCCTGAACAGGCTCCGACGCAGGAATGGGTAACTCAAATCGCAAGACTAGAGAAACAATAACGGCGATTGTGATGATTGCAAAGATAATGCGACGGTCTATCCGTAAAAATCTTTCCACTAATCACCCCCGCCCAGATAAGACCGCTCAATACCAATTATAATTTTGAGAGAGGTGGCGATTGCCCCAAGGCTCACACCCAAAAGAATCCCTCGTTTGGCGGCAAGGTTAGGGACGGCCATGATCCAATCTGCCACTGCGGGGATATATTGAGAAATGTAGTTCCCGATAGGAACCCTTCCCATCATAACGATAACGGCAGCAATGAGCAAGATCGTCGATTCCTTGGTACGTGCACGAAAGGTTCGATAAGCAGCGGAAGCAATAAAGAAAGCTAGAATAGAGAAGATCGTGGCCCCTGCTGGAACCTGCACATAAAAATAAAGCCAGTCAAACATTGTGCCTTCCTGCTTGTCATTCCAGAAAAATTTCCCGCCATTCAGGAAACCGAAGATCAGGGTTATTATAGCCCCAAAGTAGACAAAGATACTGTATCCCCATCCTTCAACCTTTCTTTTAATCCTCGTCCAGTGGAGATGGAATAAGCTGTAAGCGCCAATAAACACGGCAAAGCCCGCGATAATCCTGTCCCATCTGGATACCACCTCAAGCAGGTCCTGTGAGATGCGGTGGGGGACGTAATACTGTATAGCCATGAGCACGCCCATGACGAATGCAACGACGAGTGGAATTGTACGTTTTAAGAAATTCATATTTCACCACGGATTTTCACGGAATTACACTGAATAATCAAAAAATCCTTCGTAACATCTCAAACTTTTCTGCTCCAAAGTTAAATAATAAACCAACTCGTAAGCCAGTTGTTTTAAGATAATTGATTAATTGGGCTTCATCTTGAACTGTTATTTGTTTTATCGCCTTGTTTTCTACAAGCACCTTATTTTCTACCAGGAGATCTGCTTTAAATCTGCTCTCAAATATAACATTCTTATAATGGATATCTAATTCTACTTGTCTTTGGTAATTTATATTCATTAAACTTAACTCGTGACACAAAGCATCTTCATAAACCGATTCTAGATAACCATAACCAAGTTCCTTATACACCTCTTGTGCTGCACCTATGATTCTATAAGTTAAATCTTCATATAATAACTTACTCATCGGTTTATTATTTTCGGTGATATTCCGTGTCGTTCCGTGGTAAATTTTTGAGGTTTCAAAAAGCCTCAAAGAGATGCGTAATAAATGTTAACCCGAAACTGGCCAGTATAGTGCCCAAGATCAATATAATAATAAGGAGACCCTTTCCTACATCCTGTGCCCTGAGTGTGCCCATGAGCATGGGTTCCCTCGATAAATATGCGCTGGCTGCGTAAAGCTCCTCCCCAATCAAAGTATAGTCACAGGTGGTGATAAAGAAGGGCAACTGGGTATAGGCATCGGTGCCGGCGATCTGGATTGCTCCTGTGGTTGCGCCTGTTTCAGCCAGAATCAATGCCTCGGCGTAAAAGTATCCTATGAAAAAATTAGCAGCAGGCTTTTCACGAGTCATGATGCCGCCCACCGCCGCTACATAGGGGAACTGTTCTGATGCTACCAGAAAAACGTTGTCAGGATTATAGGCGTCGGGACGCCCCGCCTCTAGATAAGATTCCTTTACCACTTCCTGACTCACGGACATAACAATGGGATCGTTATTGACAACCTTCAGGTTGGCGTCGTAATCTGCAATTTTCCGGGCAATCCTGCTAAGAATGCTTGTTGCGGCAATGGTTGAGATGCTTCCCATGCCGGTCAGCCCATGAACAAAGAGCACGGGTTTGCCCATTTCTGTAGCGCGACCCAGCGCTTCGTCCACCGCATCCAAACCACCAATTTTCCGCAGGAACATATCAGGATTCCTTCGTGCATGCACAATAAAATAAAGGATAATTGCCGAGAGGATAATCATAATCACAAAATTATTTATTTTTTTTGTGTGTAGCCAATTACCACGGGCCGAGGCCGATGCTATGGTATCCAGGGTGATTTTCGTATCACCCGATACCATTGCCAGTTTGAAATAAAGTGTTTGCTTCTTGGGAAGTGTTTCCCCGTTGTAAACTTTTTTGGGAAATATCTGAACATAGTGATAATCGTTGTTCTTTTTTTTGTAACCGTAGATTTCAGGGGCGCTCGTGCGGTAACTGGTATTTGACTTTATTCGAATGGCTTCTTTCTCAAAGGCGCCGTTTTTATCTTTGTCAATGTATATCACATAGAAGACATCGGGTGAGTCGTTGGGAGAAGCCGACCACGTGAGCGATATCGTTTCTCCCGCATCGTTAGGGGTATCAAATGCCGTGAATTCTGCGGGGGGGATAAGGAAAGCGGGTGATTGGGCAAAGAGTACAGTGGCGGTGGAAAACGGTATAAAAAAGATAGCGGAGATAAAAAATGATTTTTTTAATAAATTCATGTTTTAAGAATTTCAAATAATACGCACGGAACTCCCACAATTATTAATTATCTGCGTCCAGCTTTTCAGCTAAAGACCGGTTGTTGATAGCCAACTGCACAGGGAATTCTTCCCAGAAATATTCCGCGTTTTTCCGCGGTGAATGGTTATTCAAAAAACCTTCAATGTCTCATATACTACCAGCATATAAAAAATAATCAATGGAATATTAGGCGGACTTTTTCTCCACCAATACTTAAAAATTCTTATGCATGTTCGAGAAATTTGCTATATTTACCGGAAAAGAGGCAAGTTCGCCAAGGTATCCATTGGCGGCAAAGAAATTATTTGAATCCAAGGATGTCAACTGTATATTATGTCATATAAAAGGCGAAAAGATACAGGCAGATGATCCAGCCTGCTGGATGCCAGATCTCATGCTTGTTAAGAGGAGACCAAAACCCGATTGGATAACGAGGTGGCTGCTAGGAAGATTAGGGGGCGAATCTTTCAAATTGACAAATTATATCCGAAGGAAAAAGTTCAAGGGTGTATCTTTGCTGTCATGAAAGACGAGGATTACTTGCAAGACCTTGATAAACAAGCCAAAGCCAGCAATTTGGAAAAACAAATTGACCAAATGGTTTATAAACTTTACGACCTCACACCAGACGAGATTGATATTATTGAAGAACCTTAACCAGAAATAATTTAATCGGTACAATACTTTGCTCTTCGATTAAAAAAAAAGATTTTGGTTCGCTGCAATACATTCGTTCATTTGAGGTAATTTTTTAGAACCGCTTACTCTAAGATTTTCTTATGTCTCAATCATCTCCACATTTGTTCGTGGGACAATGGCTGTGGCACCGTCGGAAAATTCGACTTCGAGGATGCGCACCGTTGCCTCTGTTTCTATCTTTTGTGGGGAGAAGGGGAGAGACTTGATCCTGCCAATCTTTCCAAAATGAGGTACACGGATGATTCTTACAGGGTCACCAACCTCCATGCCTCTATCAATGGGTTTATCCATTTTTTCTCCAGATATCTTGCCTGTAGTATTGTGCGGTATTATAATCTCAGGTCTTACCACACCCGCACGAATTTGTGTAGCGCCATTGATTGAGGTTTTAGCGCCAGC
Organism: Planctomycetota bacterium; assembly: GCA_018968795.1. Taxonomy (GTDB): domain Bacteria; phylum Planctomycetota; class Brocadiia; order Brocadiales; family Brocadiaceae; genus REEB58. The sequence goes on from JAGWZR010000103.1 coordinate 4,126, forward strand.
GCGGGACTTTAAAAGTTCAAACGTTCTTTGCGCCATCTGTATTTGACCAAAACCTTCAGTAATAATGAGTGTGATACCGATGTCTTCTGAGCCTGTGATGGCTACTCCCAGGTCATAGCCAAGGAGTTTCCTGAGGTCTTCGTCATCAAAACCACCCACAATGATGCCTCTGACTCCGACTTTCTTTGCCTTGTCAATAACGTTGTGCTGGATGAAGGCGCCACCCACAAGGATTTTGTCTTTGTATGCTGGTAGGATGCGCTCTGCGGTGAGTATATCGCCAGGCGTATTTACAGCAATGACAAGCTCGCCCACAGCTTCACCGCCCACTCCGAAGATACTCTGAATAAAGGTGGCTGTCGTCTCCATAACCACGCCTTCTTTTTCCATAATCTCCATGACAGTGCCGTCTACGTAGGCAAACACTTGAATGGGTTTTGGGGGTTCTCGCAAGAGGATTTGTCCTGTTACCGTGGATATAGTCTCAATCGTACCCGTGATGGGTGAATGTAAGACAGATTTTAACATCTTGACCCAAGGTTTGGTCTCGGCGATGGGTTCATCTTTCTGGACAGGGTCGCCCACCTTCTTCAGCATGTATTCCCTGAGGTCTTTGGGCTGGATACCTAAGCGATTCACGGCATTGAGGGCGTGTACCTTGCCGGGCAGATGGGTCATTGCTACCACGTCTTCTGCCTTTAGGACATCGCCCTTTTTGACGATAACGTCACCCATCAAAGGCAGGACACGCCGGCTCGTGACCTTCGTCTTTTCGGCTATTCGTAAACCCGGTGTGTATGCGTGAGTCATGACTTTTAAAAATCCTAAATCCTAATTTCTAAATTCTAAACAAATCCCCAAATAATAATGATCAAAGGCGACAGGCAACTTTTTATTTTGATTTTTCAAGTATAGCCCCAAAGATTTTCATAAGCTCAGTAGCCTCCTGAATAAGATTTTTCTGTTTCTCATTAGATTCTTTTGTATTTGTACAATCTACCAGTTTTAACCAATAGCAACTTTCTTTTGCCTCTTTGCGGCATATCTTTATTCTCATTACAAAGTCTTTTTTACTTAAAGATTCATTGGCTTCAATATAATTTGCGCCCACTGAACCTGCAGACCTGACTAATTGCTTGCAAATTTCAACATTTGTAAGAGTTTTCGGTAATTTATTAATGAATTCAATAATATGTTTTGCAAAATTTAGTGTTCTGTCTTCTAAATCATATCGTTTTGAATTTTGGGTTTCTGTCATTTGATATTGTTTAGAACTTTACAGCCCTGCTCATAAATATAAGCGCTGATATTCTCAATTTATCTTTTCTAACAAATTAATTTAGTCTGGATAAGCTCCGATTGCCTTTGCCCATTGTTGGAGTTGTTCAGTCCTTGAGGCTTTATCCTTTGCAAGTGTAATGGGTTTCCCACGGGTATCAATGACTATACCCACAACTCCCCCCAAGACTTTCTTTACAATAGGTTTACCCTTTCCTGCGCCAACATCAAAATTTTTTGTGGGTAAAACCTCAATTTCTGCTGCTTGATCAATACTCAGTGGGTGAACACGTAAGTCCCCGTAGGGAAGCGATTCATTTATCTTTTTACCATCGGGCATTGCTATTTTATAGGAGATACATTTTTCCTGAAGTTTTCCAATACTGCCTTTAACGAGAGAGACGCACATGCCCAGATGGATCAGGCAATCTTTTTCGAAAACCTCTGTGGCCGCCTTCTCGTTTATCGTTGACAGGACGCCCAGGTGCGGCATCATGAAGATGCTATCAACGGCAATCCTTGTTATACCCTCGGGCTGGAAGGCGTCAATCATCATGAGCATGGCCTGCGACCTGCGCGGCGCGTGGGAGAGCACGCCTCCGCTGCCCACTAATAGGTCTAGCTTTAACATATCTACGAGGGTTTCGCCGGCAATTTCTTGTTTAAACGCTTCAGATATATCACGTTCACGCTGTACACCCTTTAGCCCTACCGCCAGGGATTTGTGCTGTTCAAAAGATACCCTGAGCGCTTCACGTGATATGGCCTGCTCAATCTTCAACTCTTCCAGCGTCTGCGGGATTGTCGTAGGACGGATCATCTTATTCTTAATTCTGTTTCGAAGGTCGGATTCATCAATATCAAATGGCACCCACCTTAGAATATTCTCAAGCCCGGCCTCGGCCAATACGTTGGAAATACTATAGCTCATGCCGAGATTGGCGCTCACGGTGCGGTTAAAGATTTCTCCATATACTGAAAAGACGTCTGTGGTTGCGCCGCCAATATCCACGCCTACTACATTGATATTATTTTTTCTGGCAATCGTTTGCATAATGAGACCAACAGCGCCGGGTGTGGGCATAATAGGCGCCCCCGTCCACGACATGAGTTTTTTGTAGCCGGGCGCCTGGGCCATGACGTGTTCGAGAAAGAGTTTCTGGATTTCCTGTCGTGCTGGAAAGAGGTTTTCTCGCTCAAGCGTAGGGCGAAGATTTTCCGTAATGTTGAGCGAGGTTTTTTTACTCAATATTTCTTTAATTTTTTCACGCGCTTCTTTGTTGCCAGCGTAGATTACGGGAAGTTGAAAGGTCATGCCGAGCCGAGGTTTTGGATTGGCGGCAGAGATATATTCGGCAAGTTCTACAACATGGGTAACGGTGCCGCCATCTGTTCCGCCTGAAAGGAGGATCATATCGGGTCTTAAATGCCGGATACGATCAATTTTTTCGTGTGGAAGGCGTTGGTCGTTGGAAGCAATAACGTCCATGACTATTGCGCCTGCCCCAAGCGCGGCACGCTGGGCGCTTTCAGCCGTCATGGCTTTTACGGCGCCTGCTACCATCATTTGCAGTCCGCCTCCGGCGCTGCTTGTTGAGACGTAAATATCTACTCCGACATTTCCTTCCGCCGGTGTGATAATCTTTTCTCCATCCAGTATTTTTCTGCCAGAAAGTTCTTCCATCTCTGCAAATGCATTTAAGACGCCGCGTGTCACATCCTCAAATGGCGCTTCTACAGTTGTCGGAGATTCTCCGCGAAAAGTTTGGCGATATACACCATCCTTTTTTTCGATCAGGATAGCCTTAGTAGTGGTACTTCCACAATCTGTGGCAATAATAACGTTTAAGTCGTCTTTTATCACTTCGAATCTTCCTTTGCGCTCTTTGCGTCTTTGCGGTGAATATCTATCTTTTCTAACTCCTCAATAACTCTTTTAATGCCTTCCCTTTTTTCGAGTATACCCTGAAATAGGTCATATTCTGCAGGTGTAAAGAAATAGGTTAAAAATGGTCTGAGGAACAACATCAGTTGGCTTCCGATATAATTGAGCGGTTGTACGCATTCAAGAAACATTG
>JAGWZR010000104.1 GCA_018968795.1 Planctomycetota bacterium
ATGACTCTACTTTTAATATCACTTTTTCCCGCCTTAGAAAGTTTCAAAAGTACATATGACCACTTATTAAGTGGGGCATCTTTGAATAGAATTTGCTGGTCTTTGAAAGAGAAGTCAGCATTACACGCCGCCTTTAGTTCATTGTCGCTATCTTGGTTTGGCGAAACCATAAGTATGTAATGTTCTTTGCTGAAATCGTTTTGATTCAAAGTGATTTGTCCAAAAAAAGGATAATTCGAGTCATTTGTCCCAAACAATGTTTGAGTAATGACAGATATTGCTTTTGAATACCCAATGTATTGTGAAGGAAGAATCATGGCAGGAAAATTCTCCTTGCCTTTCTCAAGGCCATTCAATATTTTTGCAATAGTATCTTCATTTGTAATAGCAATCTTGAATGTAGTGTCTATGGTTGAGATTTCTGCTGGTAAATCTGAATAAATACTGCTTCGAATGCCTAGAGGCCTATTCATTACTTTGTTCACGTTCTCCAAGCGGGTAAAGGTTTCTTTTGAGTCTACAAAATTGTCTTTGTATGTAACTTTACTTGATATTTGGATTGCTCCTCCCTTGGCACTGCTAATAATACGTGAAAATAGTGTACACTCATTTGAAATCCAGCCATTTTCAACAGAAAGCATAAGGTGATCCCGTTGCCTGTCTACCGATTGGCCGCCGGGCACATCCAAGAAAATGACACGTGCAGACAGAGCATAGGCTTGGGTCGCAAACAAATGAACAAACACTATTAGGAGCAACAACCTATATTTGTACAACATAGAAATTCCTCCTTTTTTATGGCCTAACATTCTTTTTTATGTCTACATACATTTTTAGTGGATTTTAGGTTAACTTATGCGTAGAGTCAAGGAAAAGTTCACTGCATGTTTTTTATGGGCAATTTTTTATGGGGCCTAACAAAGTTATTAACAAGTTTTCTTTAAGGTTAACAATATAGTACAGCGTAAGTCAAGGAACAATTGACATAAATATTGACATATTTTCACTACTATAATTCTAACTTGTTAACATTACAAATTGAGTGATATCAAGAGAATAAGAAAGTATTCAGGATAAATATCCCCGCCGCTTTATTCACTAAATACAGCATACTGCTGAATAAAAAATCGGTTCCGGTTTCCGTTCCTAACAAAACAACTGAAAGATTAGGCATGAATCTAAGGCGTATCATGAATGGCGTAGAGAAATTTTCCAGACACAGGGTGATAAATTTCAAATTTGGTTGTATGCGCATAGGCAGTTGTTTTTCCATTGCCAATATATAATATTGCAAAATTAACAACAGGTGTCATGGGATTCGCTAAAAATAAGGGGATTAACAAAAACCCCTCAAAGTCTTCCCAAGCTGGGTGGAGGGCTCGATTCCCCTCGCCCGCTCCATTCTAAAATCAAGGAAACCCAGCCAAAATACAAATTCACAAGATTTACTTATGTCCAAATTGTAACTAAGACTACGAACGACGTAGATATTTTAAAGAGTTTATACAGCATCCTCATTCCGGGAACGTTGAAAGAATTACTCAATATCCGCTTTGTGTTGACATGACCTTAATCGATCATTACAATGATATCATTAATATTGAAACTATCTAAATTTATGGAGGAAACACTATGATACTTCCTTTGCAAATTACCGCTCGCAATTTGGAACTTACTGAAGCGATCAAAGCGGACATCCACGAAAAGGCTGAGAAGTTAAATGAATTCTACGACCGGATCATGAGCTGTAGGATCGTGGTGGAGTCCCTCCCCAAAAGGGCGTTGTACAACGTGCACATTGATATGACCGTCCCTGGTAAGGAATTGGTAGTGAAACGCGAGCCTAATCGAGACCTTTATATGGCGATAAGAGATGCCTTTGATTCAGCGTACCGCAAGGTGGAGGATTTTGCCAGGAAGCAGCGAGGTAATGTAAAACACCACGAGGAAGTACCCCATGCGCGCATAAGCGCCTTGTTTCAGGATGAGGGCTACGGTTTTCTTACCACACCGGACGGACGGGAAATCTATTTCCACGAGCACAGTGTACTGAGCGGTAATTTTAAACACCTGAAGATAGGAATGGAAGTGCGTTTTGCTGAAGAAATGGGTGGAAAAGGGCCACAAGCCGCCTCTGTAACTGTGATAAAAAGCTAAGTTTTATTATTAGGTGTGAAAATAACAATTGAGTGTCGTGTTATGGCATCGCCTAAAAAATTATTATTTATTATCATTCCTACGGTCTTCTTCATCCAAGAGCAGTTCAGCATAGCCGACAACGATTGGCAACTGAATGATAGCTCTATAGAAATAAGCGATACTGAAGAAATCGAGTTGGGAAAGCAGGTCGATAAATATATAAGACACCAATTTTACTTAGAAAATGATCCTGAACTTAACACTGCTGTTAGTAACATTACCGAAAGAATTGTCTCCGTATCAGATAGAAATAAGCTCCCCTTTACTTGCACCATTCTTCAATCAAATTCAATCAATGCTTTTTCCGCCCCAGGGGGCTATATATATTTAACGTATGGTTTGCTAAAATTCGCAAAAACGGAAGACGAGGTGGCGTGCATTATCGGACATGAAATTGCTCATGCATCACTTAGACATACCTCAAAATTATACTGTGAAATTAAAGAATTCCTTTCCCATCAGGGCGACAGAAACACCTCCAATAAGAGTTTATTACTATTAATTAGTCGCCTTGAGGAGTTTGAACAGGATGCAGACACGGTGGGTGTTTTATATGCATTTAAATCCGGATTTGACCCTAATGGATTACCAGACTTTTTGGAAAGGCATCTTGCCTTAGCAATACGGGAAGGCATATTTGGCATTTTAGGTTTTGGCTCCAGCCTAGCAATCAACACAAGAATCAATCATCTAAGAGAGTATACCTCCACCTTAGAAAAGAAAAGGTAATGCCCATTGAAATATTTTGTCATTACTATAAATTTGCACGGTAGATTGTAAAGCGACTATTTACTTATTATCTTGTAAACATGGTGCATTGTAAGATATGTGTTCGTAACAAAGGAGAACGCTTGTGCGTAGCGCTCGGTGACTGGCTGTGTCCAGAATGTTGTGGCCAACATCGGGTCATAGATATAAATTGCTGGGCGTACTGTCCGTTCTTTTTTGGAGGAGAACGAGCATTCCTCAGTCCTAAGGAGAATGGAAAATAAATCTCATTGGAGACCCTCATGACAATGCGCAGACAGCGCTCAATTACCTTGCTGACTGACTTTGGCTACCAGGATGCATACGCAGGGATCATGAAGGGCATAATAGCAGAAATTAACCCCCTGGCAAACATTATCGATATCTGCCACAATGTTCCTCCGCAAGACATATTTAACGGTGCATATCTCCTCCATACGGCTTATAAATACTTTCCCAAAGATACCATCCATGTTGCAATTGTTGACCCAGGTGTTGGAAGCAAAAGAGATATTGTTTGTATTAAAACCAAAGATTACTTCTTTCTTGTGCCAAATAATGGCATTCTTAGTTTCATTGTTCAGGAAGAAAAGCCTAAGGGCATCTTTCGCGTAACAAACAACAAATATTTCTTACCTACAACCAGTAATACCTTCCACGGTCGGGACATCTTTGCGCCCATTGCAGCGCATCTTTCTTTAGGTGTAAAACCCCAACTTTTGGGCATCAAGATCAGTCAGCTAACGCTACTGGACATACCAAAACCGACAAGTAAAAAAACAGGCATATTAGAAGGGCAGATCATTTATATCGATCGATTTGGAAACCTCATTACCAATATTAAAAGAGAACACCTCGCGCAGTATAGCCTCAACCAAACACAAAATAAGGATCAGTGGTCAGAAGACAGAAGTCAGACCTCAGATACATTAAAAAAAACTTCTAAAAAAAAGATACCTTTGCCGTGTAACACCATAGAAACAACTATTGGGAAAAAGAAAATAAGGGGGTTGAGTAAAACATATACGGATGCAAAGCCGGGAGAGCCGCTTGTTCTCTTTGGAAGCGCGGGGTTCCTGGAAGTCTCAGTAAATCAGGGAAATGCCCAAAAATACTTTAGGGTGAATAATGGTAACAAAATAATTATTAAAAATGTTAGATAAAAAATATAAAGAGCAATTAGAAGAGTGGGATAAAACTTACCTCTGGCATCCTTTTACCCAGATGCAGGATTACGCCAGAGAAACACCCATGATTATTGAAGAAGGAAGCGGTGTTTACCTTAAAGACGCCAACGGCAAGGAATATATTGATGGCATTTCGTCCATGTGGTGCATTCTGCACGGCCACCGCAAGAAGGAGATCGACGATGCAATAAAAAGACAGCTCGATAAGATTGCACATACTACACTCCTCGGCCCATCCAATATACCAGCCATCGAACTAGCGAAATTACTTGTCGGGATTGCACCAGAAGGATTGAATAAGGTTTTTTATTCAGATAACGGCTCTACGGCGAATGAAGTTGCCCTCAAAATGGCGCTTCAATACTGGCAGCACAAGGGGTTTAAGGACAAGACGCAGTTTGTAGCCTTACAGTACGGTTACCACGGTGATACCATTGGGACGATGAGCGTCGGAGGGATAGAGTTATTTCACGGCGCATTTCGTCCGCTGTATTTTAAAACACACCTTGCTCCCTCGCCTTATTGCTATCGCTGTCCACTGGGAAAACAGCCCCAAAATTGCTCTCTGGCGTGTCTTGATAAATTGGAAGATATTCTAAAGGAAAATCCTGGACGTATTGCCGCCATGATTATGGAGCCGCTGGTACAAGGGGCAGGGGGGATGATCATCCATCCGTCAGGTTATCTATCAGGTGTACACGCCTTGTGCAAAAAATATAACGTCCTGCTTGTTTTGGACGAGGTGCTTACGGGGTTCGGGCGCACGGGCAGTATGTTCGCCTGCTTACATGAAGATGTAGTGCCCGATATTATGAATTTGTCAAAAGGTATTAACGGAGGCTATATGCCCCTGGCCGCCACACTCGCCACGGAAGAAATCTATAATGCCTTTTTAGGAGAATTTTCCAGCCTAAAAACCTTCTTCCATGGACATACTTACACGGGAAATCCTTTGGGATGTGCAGCGGCGTTGGCAAGCCTGGAGTTGCTTGAAAAAGAGCGCATACTGGAAAATCTGGAACCAAAGATTAAATACTTGCAAGCTAAACTGAAATCCTTTGAATCACTGGAACACGTTGGCAATATCAGACAATGTGGTTTGATCGCAGCCATTGAACTGGTTAAGAATAAAACCACGAAAGAATCCTATCCCTGGGAAGAACGGATGGGGATTAAGGTCTGCATAGAGTCCAGAAAACAAGGCTTGCTTATTAGACCGCTCGGACATATTATTGTCATCATGCCGCCGTTGATTATCAAGGAGCATGAACTGGACAGATTGCTTACTATTGTTTACGAATCAATAAAAATAATTACAAGTTCAACCCTGAGCAAATAAAGAAAAAAGGAGGTAGCTTATTATGATTACACTGCGTGATATGATGCGATGGTCTTATTTATTTGTAACAATAGGGATGTTGGTTATCGATATTGGATGTGCCGAGCTTAAGAGCGTTCGACAGGAAAAGGAAGAACCCGTGCCTGTAGTCACTGAAGCCAATAAGTTATGTGTCAGTTGCCATCAGAACCGTGCCCCTGCTCTGGTGAAGGAATGGGGGCACTCACGGCACGCCCAGCATGGGGTTGGTTGCGCAGATTGCCACAAAGCCAATCCTGGAGAGATTGATGCCTGGCAGCATGCAGGAGCCTGGATATCTACTCTAGTTACCCCAAAAGATTGTGCTCGTTGCCATCCACGTGAGTATGAAGAATTTTCTAAAAGTCACCATGCAAAGGCAGGGGAAATTCTAGCAAGCTTAGATAATGTGCTGGCAGAAAAGGTCGCTGGTTTACCAAATAACATCGCAGACGCTGTTAATGGCTGCTGGCAGTGCCATGGGAGTATGGTAAAGTTTAAACGGGATGCCCAGGGGAATGTGTTGCACACTGAGAAAGAAGGAAAACCAGTTTTGGATCCAGATTCGTGGCCCAACAGTGGGATGGGGCGTCTCAATCCTGACGGCTCAAAAGGATCTTGCCATGCCTGCCATTCGCGGCATGCCTTTGAGGCAAAACTTTCCAGATCTCCTGAGAACTGTGGCAAATGTCACATGGGTCCTGACCATCCTCAAATTGAGATTTATAATGAATCCAAGCATGGGATTGCTTTCGCTGCAAACCGTAACCGCATGGCGCTTGATAAAGAAGGTGAATGGGTTCTCGGAAAAGATTACTCAGCAGCCCCAACGTGTGCAACTTGCCACATTGGCAGTTATATGACTGCCAATGGGATATATAAGGGCAATAACCATGAGATAGGAGATCGCATTAGCTGGACACTTCGGCCTGTAATAAGTACAAAGATTAACCTGGTGATCTTTGATGATGGATATAAAGAAGATTACCCTGATAAACGTACACTCCCCAAGATTGGTGAGGAAATCAAGACTATTGAGAAGGTATATGAAAATGAAAAACTCGTAAATAAAACGGTGCCACGACGAGTAGCAAAAATTGTAACATGGAAAGAACGTAGGGAAGAAATGAAAGGCGCATGCTTAAATTGTCATAATGATACCCATGTAGATAATTTTTACAAGCAATTTGATGATTTAGTGGTCCTTTATAATGAAAAATTTGCCAAACCGGCTCAGGCACTCATGGATGAACTAACCGCTGACGGGGTGTTGAATCCCCATGCACCCTTCGAGCATGAAGTGCAGTGGATATTTTGGGAGTTGTGGCATCATGAAGGACGCAGGGCACGTCATGGAGCAAGTATGATGGGACCCGATTTTACTCACTGGCACGGGATGTACGAAGTGTCTAAGCATTTTTATCTGAAATTTTTACCAGCAGTAGTAAAAGCAGCAGAACAAAAAAGTCCAGAAATGAAGTCGAAATATGAAAAGAAGATTGATGCAATGCTTACGCAAGATGAACATCTATGGAAGAAAGGCCTTTCTCCTGAAGAAGCAAAGGCATTACGAGAAATGTATCGAGAACGTTATAATCAGTGATTAAATGCTTTTTTCAGAGGTAGAATGATTACGTTTTGTTTGTATGGGATAGGAGAAAAAATATGGGAAAAGGATATTTTATTACCGGAACTGATACGGGTGTGGGGAAAACACTGATAGCTGGTGGACTGGCAGCCCTTTATAAAAGGAAGGGGTTGAATGTAGGCGTTATGAAGCCCATCGCAACTGGGTGTAACAAGGTGAACAATCGATTAGTATCTGATGATGCTATCTTTTTAAAATCTCTGGGAGAGGTGGAAGATGAATATGAACTTATCAATCCCGTTAGCTTGGAACAATCACTCGCGCCGACGGTAGCGGCACGATTGAGCAATACAAAAATCGATACAGATAAAATAAATACGGCC
>JAGWZR010000105.1 GCA_018968795.1 Planctomycetota bacterium
CTGGAAGATATTAAAAAGGTAAAGGTGAATTAAAGTGTAATAGATTTATGCTGTAAAAATGCTAACGACATGCGACAGTTTTATAATAACGAATATTAATACTTACTCTTTTTATCAAAGATAAATATGTCCCTTCAGGATGCACTCTCTGCATTCGAATCTCATCTCAAAAATATTCAGAAGTATCTCTTTCGTGATGAAGAATCCAAGGATACCCTTTCTAACATCAAGGATATTTTTATGGAGACACTAAAATCGCATCAGGTGTTAAAAAAGGAATTTTCGCAAATAGAAAAATCAGAAAAAGAGATGGAGACTTTGGTAGAGATTGGGAAAGTAATCAATTCGGTTCTTGACATGGATCAGTTACTCAATTTGATTATGGATATGGTGATCAAAGTAGTGAATGCAGAACGAGGGTTTCTTATGCTCAAGGATAAGGAAACAGGCGAGCTGACCTTTAAAGTAGCTAGGAACATGGACCAGGAGCTTAAAGACAAAGCCTTATTTACGATCAGTAGTGGCATCGTAAGCAAGGTTTGTGTTGAAGGGAAGTCAATTCTTTCTACCGATGCCAAGAGTGATGAGCGTTTCTTCGCCCAAGCAAGCGTTATGGATTATAACTTGCGCTCAGTAATGTGTGTTCCCTTGAAAATAAAAGATGATATCATTGGGGCTATTTATGTTGACAACAGAATGGTTGCAGGGGCATTTACACAGGATACCATAGAACTCTTATCGTCTTTTGCCAATCAGGCTGCAATTTCCATTGAAAATGCACGCCTTTATGAAAATGTAGCCCATGAGACGAAGATACGGACAAATCTCCAGCGCTACCTATCTCCAAATATAGTCAACGACATCATTGCTAAGAAGGAAAAACTCGTTTTGGGGGGTGAACGTGTGGAGTGCAGCATCTTATTTGCCGATATTTGTGGTTTTACCTCTATGGCTGAGAAACTTCCTCCTGAGAATATTGTTTACATGCTAAACGAATATTTTTCCGCTATGACCAAAATAATTTTTGAAAACGAGGGAACACTTGATAAATTCGTTGGAGACGCCATTATGGCGGTTTTCGGATCGCCGGTATTTTCTCCCCACTCTGCACTAAATGCCGTTAAGACTGGACTTGATATGTTGATGAAACTTGAGGAACTTCAAAAGAAGTGGGAATCGGAGGGCAATCCATCATTTAAGATCAGAGTCGGTATTAACACAGGAGAAGTGGTTGCCGGAAATATTGGTTCTCCGGACTGTATGGATTATACCGTTATCGGGGACAATGTTAACATAGCATCGAGAATTGAATCAAACGCCAAACCTATGACAGCTTTGATTAGTGATTCCACATACATAAAAATTAAGGATATAGTCGTTGCAAAGGAAATGGAGCCTATTTCGGTTAAAGGGAAATCCAACCCGATCAAAACCTATGAAATAGATAGTATCCAAATATTCAAAGATGAAAAGGTGAAGAGCAACAAAAGGAGGTTTGTTAGAAAAAATGTCTCGATATTTGCAACTTTCAAAGTTCTTCCTAGTTCCAAAGTGAATCAATGCATAATCCAGAATATAAGTACAGGAGGATTACTTGTTAGCTCTCGAGTCGAAGTTTCTGTGCGGGAAAAGGTTCTGCTGGATTTTACTCTTCCTGATAAAAGTGCATTGAGCGGTATTGAGGGAAAGATTGTTCAGTCACAGCCATTTTATGACAAGAATTCATATACTTATTTTAAAATGGGGATTGAGTTTATATCTCTCAATAACATAAATCTGGAAAAGATTTCCAACTTTATAGCATAATGAACGCTTATAACGGTACGGATTATTTGGGCGATTTACCTCTTGGTTTTAAATATAACAAGTAATAATAAACACTCCAATAATAGTAGAGATTAAGGTAGTTGTAAATCCCACCTTAAAGAAGTCCCAAAATCCCACATGAACGTGTTCCTTCGAAAGCTCCATGACAATCATATTTGCGACGGATCCCATAACGGTAAGATTGCCGGCAAAGGTGCTGCTCATAGCCAACGCATACCACATGGTCTTTGGATCAATAAATTTATCAATCCATGTTGCCGATAATAAGACAAAAGGCACGTTAGATACAAGGTTAGAGGCAACTACTGAAAAGATGCTGAAATGAATAATCTGGCTGGACGCTGTCTTTCCCAGATAGGGTTCGACCGCATTGTGCGCCAAGGTTAAAAAACCGGCCTTATTGATGCCACCTACGACAACAAATAATCCACAGAAAAATAATAAGAGGGGCCAATCGACTTTTTCCATTGATTGCTGAGGCTTTGTTCCTGATATGATAATTAATGCGAGTCCGCCTGTTATTGCTGATAATGGGAGGTTGCCGGTAAAGATAAATCCTAAAAAGATAAAGAAAAGCACGACGAGGGATTTCATGGTAAGTTTTAGATTGATCTCGGGTTTTATCAGCGCAATCGAATCTAATTTTTTAAAGGTAATATCTTTTCTGAATAGCATATAAATGATAAGTACGTTGGCTATGAGACATAATATTCCTATAGGCAGGAGATGCAGGGTAAAATCCAAATAGGGTATTTTCGAAAAAACGCCTATAAGCATGTTTTGTGGATTTCCCGTCAGGGTAACTACACTTCCAATGTTAGATGAGGTGGCTAAAGCGATGAGATAGGGAACGGGATTGAGTTTTGTTTGGCTTAAAGCAAGTATGAGAAGCGGTGTAAACATCAGACAAATGGTATCATTGACAAATAATGCGGATAGGATGCCACTGGAGAAGGATACAAAACACAACAAGAGAAATGAATTTCGGGCATGGGTAATCAACAAATATGACAGATATTTGAAGCAATTGGCAATCTTAAGATAGGCAACAATAAACATCATTCCCAGTAAAAGCAAAATAGTATTAAAATCAATAGTTCGGTATGCCTCGTCCAGTGTTAATACGCCAGTAAGTACCATCAGGACGGCACCAAGCAATGCCCCCGAAGGCCTATCCAATTTATGCCATTTCATCTTCTGGGCGGAGATGATGACATAGGTAAGGATAAAAATGAGTAACGATTTAATAAGCAATTTTTCTAATTTCTTTTACTCGATTTAACAAGGTTGTTGATATGACAATTCTCAAAAAGGACGAAATTGCAAAAATGGTAAGTAGCCGATAACCAAATACAGGAGGTATATGGGATGCCAGAAAGCCGCCTAGAAAAGTACCTGTACAAACCGAAAGACCATTAAAGGTATTAAAATAAGAAATAACGCGGGTTCGTTTTTCAGGGATTACGGAATCGTAGATAAAGTTGGAAGTGCAAAGGTTAAACCCTCCCCAGAAGAAGCCTGCCATGATTTGAATTACTATGAGAAAATATACGTGTCGAGAAAAAAGCCAAAGGGCCGGGAGAACAGATATGCCTATACTGCATATTCTGATAATTTGTCGATTCCCAATCGCGTCTGCGTACCGTCCCCAATACCGTATAGCCAACATACTGGCAAGAGGAACTGTCGTGGTAATGATTGTGTATGTAATATAGGAAAATCCGAGGTCGCGGAGCATAAACATGGGGAAAAATGGAGATGCAATATATACTGCAAAGCTGAAGAAGCTTTGGAAGACCACATATTTCCCGAAATTCCCAACATTTAGTCTGCGTATAAATTCTATAAACGAAAAATAGTGTTCTTGTTTTATTTCCAAGGGGGGTTCGTACATCTTGCTTAAAAAATAACATGATATATACCTTGAAACCATTGCAATAAGAAATATGATGGTGAAACCTGTTAGAGATTCTTTTTTGAATAAATGCAGGATGTAACCGGCTAAAAAGGCGCTGATTACGGTTATTAGACCAACAAGCCTTCCGCGTTTACTAAAAAACGCCCCCCGCCTTCTTTCAGGGACAAGGTTTGCCATGAGTGAACCCCACGCAGGACTAACAAAAGAGGAAAATAATAGATAGAATGTGCAAAAACAAATAAGCGCACCGACCTGAATTAACTGGGGTAAATAGGGAATTATAGCAATGGGGAGTAACATAAAGGCCTGGAAGGAAGCGGAGTTTACGATGATTTTCTTTCGGCTGCCAAGTCGTTCAGTGATATCGGCAGCCTTGAGTTGTGTGAGTGAGGGAACTAACTGGGAAAAGGAACTTAATAAACCGATTTGAAAATTACTGGCGCCCAGCGCTACGGCAAACGGGTTGATGTAGGTATCTCCAAACCCAGTTGTTGCCGCAAAAGCCACACCGTCTTTGATGGAAAGATTAAGGCTTTTTCTAACAGCGGCTTTTTCCTGCTGTTTATCCTGACAGACTTTCACGAAAATGAATATAATTGATTCTAGCGAGGCGTGCCTCAGTCCATTGAAAATCGCGCCTAAAACCACTGCTTTGCGATTTTAAATTTACGATGAGGGATTAATTCCATATTTTCTAATCATAAATCGTAATTTGTAAATTGCAAATTCCTTTTTCATTTATATTGTGTTTTTTCACTAAGGATACAATCCACGCAATTTCTTTGCCTCAGCAACACGTCCTATACCTAGCATTAATCCAGCGGTACGCATGTCTACGCCCTGTTTATTGGAAAGAGCCAACACCCTGTTGAACGTGCCAACCATGACGTCTTTTAGCTTCTTCTGAATATCTTCTTCACTCCAAAAATAATACTGAATATCCTGTACCCATTCGAAATACGAAACAGTTACGCCGCCTGCATTGGCTAAGATATCAGGTACGAGGAACACCTTTTTGTCCTGTAATATCTTGTCTGCTTCGGGTGTTGTTGGGCCATTAGCGCCTTCCACGACAATCTTGGCTTTGATTTTATCAGCATTTTCTTTTGTAATTTGTCCTTCTATGGCGGCAGGAACGATAACATCGCAATCCAGTTCAAAAAGTTCTTGATTTGTAATTGCGTCTGCTTCCTTTAAACCAGCGACATGTTTATTTTCTTGGAGGTAGTGTAAAAGGTAAGGGATGAGGATACCTTTAGGGTTATATGCCCCGCCGCTAATATCACTTACAGCCACGATACTACAACCATATTCATAGAGGAGTCTGGCAGCCACCGAACCAACGTTTCCTAAACCCTGAATGGCTATCCGTAAACCACGAAGTTCCTTATACAAAACACGCGCTGCCTCCATAACCATATAAGCGACCCCTCGTCCTGTACCTTCCGCCCGTCCCAGAGAACCGCCTAATAAAAGAGGTTTACCTGTTACGACACCAGGAACCGTGTTGCCTTGTTGCATACTGTAAGTATCCATCATCCATGCCATAGTTTGGGTATTCGTGTATAGATCGGGGGCGGGAATATCTTTGTCAGGCCCTATCATCTGAACAATTTCGGTAGTATAACGCCGGGTCATGCGTTCCAGCTCGATTTGCGACATTTCCTCTGGATTGCATTGTACTCCTCCTTTGGCGCCGCCGTACGGCATGTGCATGAGCGCGCATTTCCATGTCATTAACATGGCGAGGGCGGAAACCTCTTCAAGGTCAACGTTCGGATGGTATCGAACGCCGCCTTTGGAAGGCCCCAAGGTAATATCGTGTTGCACCCGATAACCTTTAAATACCTTTACTTTACCATTATCCATTTTAACGGGCACTGAAACGATAAGGGAGCGTTTTGGATTTCTCATACGCTCCCTTATACCATCTTCTATATTTAATATCTCTGCTACAGTGTCAAATTGTTTGAGCGCCGTTTCGTATAGGACATTATTTGATTTCATCTCACGCCGTTACCTCATGTTTGATTAATTATTTACTCCCGAACACAAAGTTGTGTGGGCATTGAAAGACATTATAGTAAGTTAAAATGAAGAATGCAAGTCCGCGAGATATTTTTCCCACGTAGAAATTCTAAAATTCCTCACGAAACTTATCCTTGAGGAATCTGGGGAGGATACATGGCGTTGCCCCATATTTTGTAGGACATTCAGGGGGCTGGTAACTCCGCTCTCAAGCCCACCAGTTGTGTAGGTTGGGTTGAGGAACGAAACCCAACAAGATTATTGATGCCATGAACGGTTGGTGTTGGGTTTCTAACCTATAACAAGAAAATAAAATTGATTATACTTATATAATTGAGTAATATGTTGTTGAATTTAGGCTATATAATGTGACAATAGGTTTCGCAAATGACGTAAAATAATATGATAATTGGAAAGCCTAATTACAACTTAGGCCCACGCAACGTGCCATCATGACGAGAGCGATCAACCTCCTCTGTCTCCTCCTCGCTGTGGCGTGGCTTGCGCGCACGCCCGATTGGGAACCCGCCATTGCGGTGATCACTTTCCTAGGAGCACTTATTGTGCAAGAGCTTTTCACCGGCCTGCGCTTCATTGATCGCGATGCGGTCGACCGAAAGCTCGGCTCGTTTCAACGCCGCATGGAAAAGGCGGAGAGTCTGGTCTGCATCTCAGGAAATGATTGCAAGTTTGTCGTGGAGTCATCATCCGCCGCCATCGATGATCTTCTCAATCGAGGGCTACGTCTGAGGCTGCTTCTTACCGACCCAGAGACGGGGGCATCTGAAATGCTCGCCCGTATGGATCCGCGCTTCACAGAGGCCAATCAATTTCGCGACTCAATGACCGAGGTTATTCGACGGCTTGAATCGTGGCGCAAGAAATGGCATAAACAGTTTGAGTATCGACTGCTTCCTATACTTCCTGCGTTTGGTTTCTTTATCACGGATCCGCATACCGATCATGGAACCGTGAAGATCGAGCTCTATTCGGCAAAGCAGTTCAAACCAATCAACTCACGGCCCCATATTATTCTTGGGCGAGGTGCTGGCAAGTGGCGAGCGTACTTTGTTCATCAGTGGGAGAACTACTGGAGCATCAGCCATGCACCGTGAGCCTAACCTGGCATGCAGCCGACGGCGCTTTGCGCCTCGGCTTATGCGGAGCGTAATGTTTTGGCTCTTGTGATAAGAGGTTGGAAAGCGAAGGAAGGTTGTCTCCTATTTGTCGATTCTTTCCAACGCAAGGAGAAATCCGTATATGATAGCCTGTGGTCTTGGGGGACAGCCCGGAATATAAGCATCTACGGGAACAACGTTGTCAATTCCATTTTTCGTAGCATAACAATTACTGAAGATACCCCCGCTGCATGCGCATGCGCCCAAGGCTATAACCATCCTTGGTTCTGGGGTAGCGTGATACGTCTTTATCAGTGCGGTTTCAAGATTCCTTGTTGGAGGTCCCGTAACAAGCAGGCAGTCTGCATGCCGTGGAGAGGCAACGATATCGATTCCAAACCTCTGCAAATCGTGAATAGGGCTATTATATAAGGCAACCACTTCCCATTCACAACCATTACAAGAACCGGCATCTACTTCACGAACGTGGAGTGAACGTTTAAACACAGAAAATATC
>JAGWZR010000106.1 GCA_018968795.1 Planctomycetota bacterium
ATAAGATTTTTTTGCAAATTATTTTTCAGAATTTAACTGCAAACAATTTGTTTCATGCAACACCTTTCTATAATTGCCATAAGCTATAGGAATGCAAATACATAAGCATACATAGCAGAAATTTAATAAGTGGAAACAATTTGGTTACACTCTAAATCATATAGAGTGGAATCCCTATTTTAACATTTGGGAATTTCAAATTTACAAGATGTAAGTCGAGTTATAGGTTCAAGCGAAAAACTTTTTGATGCCGATATGGAAGATAAGGTGGGTGTGGTGTGATTCAACAAGCAAAAGAGGAATTCTAAGATTGAAAGTTAAAACATATCCTTTGATTTAATATTATACCGTTTCAACATGCGCTGGAGATACTGACGCTCTATTTCGCTTTCCTTAGCTGCGTTTGTTACATTGCCATTATTTTTGTTTAAGGTATTCGTTATATATTTTATATTGAAAGAATCGATCGCCTTCCTGCGCGCCTCTTTATAAGGCTGGGAAAACAGATCATCTCCCATAATCTCAATATCGCCCTCTTTCTTCACCAGTGACGAAACAACGCCCATGGATATCACGTCTTCATGGGCAAGGGTAATGGCCCTTTCTATGACGTTTTCCAGTTCACGGACATTGCCAGGCCAGTTGTAATTGTAAAATTCCTTTTCTACTTCGGGAGAAATGCCTTTGATCTGCTTGTTTTCCTTTTTGTTATACTTTTCGACAAAATATTTTACTAGGAGCGGGATGTCTTCCTTCCTCTCCCGCAAGGGAGGCATTTTGATGTTGATTACATTTAAGCGATAATACAAATCTTCGCGAAATTCTTTCTCTTGTACTCGTTGCAACAAGTCCTGGTTTGTTGCCGCAATGATACGCACGTCTACTTTTTTTGTGGCAGTGTCTCCTAATGAAATAAATTCCCCTTCCTGCAAAACGCGCAGTATCTTTGCCTGGACCGATTTTGGGATATCGCCGATTTCATCCATAAACAGTGTGCCGCCGTCCGCTTCTTCAAAAAGACCTTTTTTGTCTTTGATAGCGCCAGTAAAGGCGCCCTTTACGTGTCCAAATAATTCACTTTCTAAGAGGTTCTCGGATAACGTAGCGCAATTGATTACCACAAATTTCTTGTCTTTCCGATTTCCTGTGAAATGAATTGCCCTTGCAACAAGCTCCTTTCCTGTGCCGCTCTCCCCGGTGATTAATACTGTTGCAGAACTGAAAGCCACCCTCGATACCATGTCCAGCACCTTCTGTATTTCTCTGGAACTTCCCACAATCTTTTTTAATCCATAAACCTTTTCCAGCTCGGAATGGAGATATTTGTTTTCTTCAATAATCTTCTGCTGGGCGATCATACGGTCAATATTGAGAATGATCTCATCGAGATTAAAAGGCTTTGTAATGTAATTGAAAGCCCCCCGCCTCATCGCCTCCACAGCCGTCTCTATGCCTCCGTATGCAGTCATTATCAGCACAGAAGAGTTATACATCCCTTTAACTCTTTGTAATAGTTCCAGTCCGTCAATTTCCCCAGGGAGTTTCATGTCAACGACGACAATAGGAAATTCTTGTTTTTTAAGCTCTTCTAACGCCTCTTCTCCTGATGCCGCCGTTTTGACATAAAAGCCGCGCTCCGTCAGCGTATTGGAGAGCACCTTTCTGTATCCAATTTCATCATCAACAACCAATATTTTTGTACCGTCTGTTTTCATATAAAACACCTAGCCCAGCCTATTCATCAGCCACAAAGCCACAAGGTTAAATTTATGTATAGGAATTTCAAACCTTTGTGATTCCCCTCTAAAAAGAGGGGATAAAGGGGTGTGTAAGTTTGTCGCAACACCCCCCCAGCCCCTCTTTCTAGAGGGGAGCTTAAAAGTCGCTGCCAAAGGCAGCCTAATTAATGCTTCGCGGCAAATAATCCATGATAAAAAGTTTACAGCTTCACCACAGAGACTTCATGTTCTTTTTTTGATTTTAAAGGCAATAATATCCTGAAATTTGTGCCTCTTCCAAGCTCACTCTCCACCTCAATACCGCCGTCGTGCATCTTTACAATCCCATAACTAATGCTTAACCCCAAACCCGTTCCTTTCCCGTCCTTCCTGGTCGTAAAAAACGGATCGAATATTTTCCCCACATCGCTTTTACTAATGCCAATACCTGTATCCTTTATAAATATTTCTACCAAATTCTTGTCCGCATGAAAATTAGTTCCTACCGTTAAAACTCCCTTTCTGTGCACTCCAAAATGTTCATCACCAGCAACCTCTTTCATTGCAAAGACAGCGTTATTAGTGATATTAATTATAACCTGTTCCATTTGACGGGTATCCATCATAACATCAGGGACATTCGGGTCGAGCATACGAACCACCTCTATCTTTTCTTTTCTATATTGTTTTTCCACAATGTTGAGCACGTTCTCTACCAAATTGTTTGCATTAAACAGGTTCATTTCAGGCTTTTTTTGCCTTGAAAAATCCAGCAACCCGCTGATTAATTCCTTGCATCGCACAGACTCCTTCACAGAACCCTCTAAGTATTCATGCAAATAGGATCTTGTCTTGCCAATGACATTATATATTTGCGCTATTTCCTTACAGTACTTGTCCAGATCATCGGCAACAGATAAAAGTTCCTTCCTCAATGTATTTTTCCCCAGTTCGATATTTGCTTCACGACCCAGATAAGCAACAACTTCATTTAATCGCCGTGTGTCTTCAGAAAGAGGAATGGAGCTTATGAGTTTTAAGGTATTCGTAACCTTCTCAAATAGCCTCAAGCTTTCCGTGCTGTAAAGATAAATTACCCCGATTGGATTATTTATTTCATGGGCAATTCCGGCTACTAACTGGCCTATGGATGCAAGTCTGTCGGATTGCACAAGCTTTTGCTCAAGCTTTCTCAGTTCTGTGACATCATTGGCAATTCCCAAGACACTCGTCAATTGTCCTTCTTTATTTTTTACAGAAGAAGTGCTGAGGAGAACATTTCGCACGTTGCCCTGTTTATCCAATACCGCAACTTCAAATATCTTTCTAAAACCATCATGGATAATTTGGTCTATATTTTCTTGACTCTTGTTAAGTAAGATAGAAGTAAGCGATTGACCAATTAACTCTATTTCGGTATAGCCCCATTCTTTAATCTTTGGATTGATAAAGGTAAAGTTCCCTTTAACGTCCAGGGTAAATATCAGTTCGTTTGCATTTTTTAAGATACTCTCTAAATATTCCTTTCTTTCTTCAAGATCGGTCTTCAACTTTAAAAGTTTTTCACGGGCATCTTTAATATCATCCGTCATGAGATTGAATGAAGCCACAAGTTCACCTAACTCGTCTTTCAAACGGCTTTCTATCCGAAAATTCAAATCGCCTTCTGCTACCCTCTTCATGCCGTTGACGAGGAGGATAATGGGATTAATAATCCCTCGAGAAACAAAAAAGGAAATGAATATTACACCGATAATACATATCCCCACCACAGTAATTGCACGATATTTAAACGTAGAAATCGGGGAATATGCCTCAGACTCATCCGTTTCCACCAATAAGACCCACCCCATCTTCTTTAAATATCGTGTTGCGCCAATAACATTATTCCCCATATAATTTTTATACACACCCACAACCTCTTTTCCAGAGTTAAGAGCGGTAGTCACAGGCTCCGTATTAACGAGCTGGCGTAAAATAGCGTTCTCCTTAAACCTCGATCCGGTAATCATAGTATGGTTCTCATTTACGATATACGCTTCACTCGTCTTACCTCTTCTCAGAAACGTACCCACATCTTCTTTTACATCAACCTTTTTCCCAGCAGTGATCTCATTTAACTTGTTTGCATTATACCGTATCACCAGCACACCTAAAAACTTTCCGCCGCGTTTTTTTAGAACAGGCGCAGCAAAAGCTATCGAAAACTCTCCCGTGTTTTCGTCTCTATAGACATCCTTGATATAAGGACCTCCTTTGCCATAGGTAAAATAGTCTGCGCCAAATTCTATCCTGCCAATACTATTCTCGTTACTCGAGGCAATGGTAATTCCTGCCTGGTTTAGAATAAAGGTTTCGTAGAAATCCTTATTCAGATTTGTCTTGTAAACCATGTAATCATTAAATTTTTTAACGACACGTTTGTCGTTGGGATTATGGTTTAGTATCTCTAAATGCCTGCGAATAAATTCATCAGACGCAAAAAACTGTGATGAGTATTCTCCAGCATTTAAGATTGTCTGGATGTGATTCTTGATGCCTTCAGCCAGAAAAGCTTCTTCATTCAGGAGTTCGTTTTTGATGGTTTCGCGTGCATACTGGTATGTGAGGATGGCAACCACCATGATAGGGAAAATAGAGAGGGACAAAAACCAGCACAACAGTTTTCGCCCAATGCCGCTAAAAAGATTTACACCCTTTACCATACGCAGATTTCAGGTTTGGGAAACAAAATTAATGCATTAAATTTAGCGCAATTGTCCGCCACGAATATTTACAGACTTACACTAAATCTTGCCTTATTCTTATTATTTTATCCGCTATTTTCAGTGCTACTACATGGTTTAATATAATTCTACAATACTGGGTGAGCAACATCAAGCCACAAATATGGGCAAACCCTTTTACTTCAGAGTTTTCTCCACGTTCTCTATTTTAGTCTTTATTTCCTCTTCATCAGGGGCATTGGGGTTGAGTTTTAGGTAGGTACGATAATCTCTCACTGCGTTTTCGTTTTTCCCCAGCTTTTGAAAGGTATCGCCACGGTGCAGGTAAGCGTATGGATTATAGGGAAAGAGTTCGATTGATGTGTTAAAATCTTTAAGGGCGTCATCGAATCTGTTTAACTGGTTTTTGATTTGACCTCGTTCGAAATATACACCAGCCAGCCGAGGACTCAACTTTAACACACGGTCGTAATCCTCCATAGACCTCTCAATATCGCCTTTCCCACGGTATGCCTTGGCGCGGATATAATAGGCAAAGGTATTATTTGGCGTGAGTTTTAGAAAGGTTGTTATATCCTTAATAGCGTCGTCAAAGCGCTGTGCGTCGGCATGGAGAATGCCCCGTTTCATGTAGATTTCAGCATTGTTGGGATCAAGTTCCAACGTCTTGTTAAAATCTGCAAGAGCCTTTTCGGATTCGCCCGATTCAGCGTATGCCAAACCGCGATGCGCATAAGCGGCTGCAAATTTTGGGTCTAAAGAAATGGCATTGCTCATATCCTCAATGGTCAAGTCTGCTTTACCGATCATTTTAAAAGCAACGCCACGGTTATAATAGGACAAGGTTGAATTAGGGTCTAGAGAAATCGCTTTGCTGTAATCCATGATGGCCTTATCAATAATCTCCAGTGTCGCATAAACAGAACCACGATTATAATAGGCTGCCGCATAATCGGGATTCAACGTAATTGCCTTGTTATAATCGTCTATTGCTCGATCAGTATCTTTCATCCTTTCATAAATTACACCACGGTTGCAAAAAGCTACGGCATCATTTCCATGCAATTCAATAGCATGGTTTACATCTTTTAATGCAGCTTCTATAGTGCCTTTCTCTTTCAATATTATCGAGCGATTCAGGTAAATATTGGCAATAACTTCGTTCGTGGTTAGATTTTTGAGATAGCATCCATTCTTGATGCTCGCTTGCGAAATGCGTTTACCGGGCATGTTTGCATAATAACTGTCGGGAGTAGCCATACCTTCGTAACCCGTCTCAATATTTTTGTGAAAGTCTCCATCGTCATAGCGCACAAATATATGTTCAGGCACGCTTACCCCGTAGATTGGCAAATGTAAGCCTTCCGCTATGGTGAGATACAAAATAGAAAGACCAACACAATTACCGATCTTGGTATCCAATACCTTGTTGAGAGAGATATTCTCAAGGGTGCCTGTTTGTACATAGGTAAATTGGAGTTCATTGAAAAGCACGAGATTGATGGTTTTGATAATCTGTTCCGGTTCTGTTTCGTCACCAAGACTTGTTTTGATATTTTTTATAATGTCATCAAGCTTTTTAAGGCACTCTTCTATGTCTATTTCAGGATAAGATTCTTTGGCAATTTTAAGGGTAGTTCTTGCCAAACCTGTTTGCTGCGCATTGATTTCCCAAGTCTGGGTTGGTCTAAAATCATCCGCAAGTGAAAATGAAGTGAATAAAACTGATGCTGCAATAAAGAGGAGTATTTTACGAGTCAACTTTACCATCCTATTATTCCAGGTGAGGGGAGTTAATTCGCATGGTAATTGCTTTGAGATACCGTTCCTCACAATGGCAGTGTAAAGAAACTTTAAGGAAAGGATATTAGTGCGCATTTTCCAATAAATCCATTCATCTTGTTTTTCAACCGACGCCTCATGATTATCCAAATCTCGCGGGCATATTACGAGACGGTAAACGGTCCTTACTGATTCCTTTATAATATTTTTCCGTCTGTTTTGCAATATTGTAGAAGTCTGCATAAATAATTCACTATTGCCTAAGTAACATACCAATGATGAAGACTATAGACCCTTTTCCCCAGTAAATACAGGTCATCCATCCAACATTCTCATGATTAATCCTGGCAATTATCTGGCTAAACCATGTATTTATTCGTGATAAAGAATGCGCTACCTACTATAATTGTGTAAATTTTATTTGTGTAAATTCGTGTTTATTTTTAGCCAGATGATTACATTTCGAATCAACTCGGAAGAATTCGTTACCCATTGAGCGGGTTATTTTAGGTAAAAATATGCGGAATAAAACCAGCCATATCTTAATATTCCTGTGCATAGCAGCTATTGGCTGTTATGCAACCATTACACAGGTGATACTGATTCGCGAATTTCTGAATATCTTTTACGGCAACGAGCTATGCATGGGTGTCATCTTTGGCGCATGGTTTCTCGGTATTGCAGTCGGCGCCTTTGCGGGTGCAAAAGTTGAGCATAACTTTAAACATGCATTCGGCGTTTTTACGATCGTGCTGCTTGTTATGTGTCTTGTGCTGCCAGTACAGATCTTTTCTGTGCGCGGTGTGAGAAGTCTTTTGAGTGTTGGTGTAGGTGAGTACATTTCCTTACTACCGTTGCTTATCACATCTATTGGATTAATCCTCCCCTTTAGTTTTATCATAGGTTTTATCTTTCCCTTTTCATCAAAGGTTATCCTGGGAGTTACGAAGGATACCGCTACGGATATTGGAGTAGTTTACATCGTGGAATCTATGGGCAGTCTCGTTGGGGGACTTTTATTTTCATTTTATATGGTCTCGAGATTCCATACATTTAAAATCATCACCCTATTAAATATAGGCATGTTCGTCCTTTTGACCTTTTTATTTTTCTCTTTTCAGAGGAAGAGACAGGTTTATTTCCGTAAAGAAGATAAAAAG
>JAGWZR010000107.1 GCA_018968795.1 Planctomycetota bacterium
GATCAGAGCGAAGAGGTCCACCCCGACATCCTGGAAATCATTAAGAGTCACAGTAATGTAATACACTACTATAAAATCTATGTAAAGGGGCTGCCTCATGCAAGAAATTATGGACTAAAACGGGCGATTGGAGAAATCGTCATCTTTTGTGATGATGACGTCATCACCACCCGTAACTTTATACAGAATCATCTTCGAAACTATGAAGAAAAGGATATAGGTGGCGTTGGAGGGCGTATTTTACAGCAGGGTAAACAGCGTCATTCCTTTTCTAACGTTGAATACGTGGGCAAGGAAAACCTATCACCCTATAATGAAATTACCCCCACTATTTATTCCCCTTCGCAAGGAGAAGATGAAAGAAGGGTGAAAAACTTACGAAACACCCCCTCGTGTAAATTAGAAAAAAACGATTTTGCAAGGAAACACTGTGATAAGGAAACCGGAAAGGTTCGATGGGACGCGTACCTTATCGATAATTTTGATTCAAACAGAAGATCGTATATTGAACATGTACAGGGTTGTAATATGTCATTCCGAAAAGAAGCAATTATAAAAGCAGGAGAATTTGATGAACGTTTTGGCGGTAGCGCCCATCTGGAAGAAACCGACCTCTGCTTGCGCATTCGCAAGGCAGGATATAAAATCGTTTTTGATCCAGAGGCAGAACTTATCCATTTAAAAGATACGAAGGGTGGATGTCGTACTGAGAATTATAAACAATGGTTTTACTGGTACGGACACAACAACACGCTTTTTTTCTTAAAAAATTTTAGCCGCTCTCTGCTTCCCGTGTTCGCTATCTCGAGTTTTATGCGCCTCGCACTATCTGCTTGCAAAAGACTTAATCCTATGATAGTGGTTTGGGGAATAGGCGGATATTGGGCAGGGCTTGCCTCATATAAAGCCAATTAACCCACATGAAATCAAATCCGTTCGCGATAGACGTTATATTTATTTGGAGCACCCTTCCGAATACCTCTAGTTTGGTTTGTGAATTCTGACGGTTTGATAAATCGTGTTTTTTATTGAACAAAGTTATTAACGAAGGTAATATGTTGCAATTGAGTAACGCAGACTGCTTATATCGTTCCACCAGGAAACCGTTGTCCCTCAGCCCGTAGGAAATATTAGTTTTATTAATATAGAGTAATTCCTTGAGGATAGCTATCGTCTCTTTAACCGAAGAAGGACTCAAAACTGCTCAAAGGATTGGAGCAGGTTTCAGACCACCACCTTTTATGTATGTATTTAAAAAAATAGGAGAAGAGACTGATTCTATTCCTGAAGATAAACCATTGCCGCATATTATCCCTTTTTCCGAACCGCTTCAACAACTTGTTAGTCGAATCTTCAAACAATTTGATGGAACCATCTTCATCATGGCTATTGGAATTGTGGTAAGGGTAATAGCCCCCCATATTCAGGATAAGCATACAGACCCTGCTATAGTTGTAGTTGACGATGTTGGCCGTTTTGTTATCAGCCTACTTTCGGGGCACGAGGGTGGCGCAAATCTTTTAGCTCATAAGGTCGCCGCCATCATGCATACTGATGCCGTAATTACTACCGGCACGGAGGCGCAAAAGGACATCATCATCGGCGTCGGTTGTAAAAAGGGAGTAAATTCAGAAGTAGTAAAACAATCCATTATGAACGCTCTTCAAAGAGTAAATCTCACGATAGAACACGTCCGATTGCTTTCTACCATTGAGATTAAGTCTGAAGAACCGGGCTTGTTGCAGGCTGCGGAAGAATTGGGCATCCCGTTAAGAATTGTTTCATGTCAAGAAATTGGGACGTGCGCTAAAGAATATAGCAAATCAAATTTTGTTAAAGAAAAAATAGGCGTGGGTGGGGTATGCGAACCATCAGCACTTATTGCAGGAAGGAAAACACAATTAATACTCAAAAAACAGAAATATCCTGGGGTAACAGTAGCCATCGCCCAGGAAAACTTTACGTGGTAGGTATTGGCCCTGGGGCGAGGAACGAGATTAGCCAGCGGGCATTAGATGCGCTAAAAATCTCTGAAACGATCGCCGGCTATAGACTTTATGTTGACATGGTGAAAGATATTGTGGAAGGCAAGCAAATCATTGCCACGGCTATGCGTAAGGAAATTGAACGTGTGGAATTAGCAATCCAAGAAGCGCAGGGTGGAAAGGTTGTCTCCATCATCAGTAGTGGTGACCCCGGTGTTTACGGCATGGCAGGGCTTGTGTTGGAGCTAGCCTACAAAAAAAACATAAATTTGCCTATAGAAATTATTTCGGGCATCCCTGCTGCCAATGCCGCTGCCGCAGCGCTCGGCGCACCGCTTATGCACGACTATGCCGTCATCAGCCTTAGCGATTTGCTTACACCATGGGAAACAATAGAAAAACGCGTGAAATGCGCCGCCGAGGCGGACTATGTCATCGTACTATATAACCCCAAGAGTTCTCAAAGGGATTGGCAGATTCAGAAGACGACGGATATCCTCCTCCAATACAAATCCCCATCCACCCCCGTGGGTATTGTGAAAGGCGTATCTCGGGAGGATGAATCGATTATTCTTACCACACTTGACAAAATGACTTCCTGCCTGATTGATATGACAACGATCATTATTATTGGCAATTCAACCACATTTATTTACCGTAATTATATGATAACAAAACGAGGTTATCACCTCGAATAGGCATTGCATAGCACAGTGTAGCCACAACAAAGCAATAACTCGCATATTTATGAAAGCCAACTTTCAAAATCAAAAAAAGATTAGCCTTCTCATTACCAATGATTTTCCACCTATTGTGAGCGGGATCTCAACAGTCTTTTATCATATCTGGAAACGCCTTCCTCAGGACAAGATTACCGTTATAGCGCCGAGAATATACGGATGCGAAGATTTTGACAAAAAGGAAACATTTCGAATTATTCGGAAAAAGATTCCTACCGGCGAGTCTGGTAAGGCCAAATTCTTAAAGATGCTGTTGAATATTTTTTATGCACTCTATTATGTAAGAAGGTATAATGTAAAAAAATTACACTGCGGACAGATCCTTTCTGTGGGGCCGGCGGGACTTATCTGTAAAAAATTATTTGGAGTGAAATACAGCGTGTACGTCTATGGTTCAGAAACCGTACGCTTCGGCACTTCGAAAATAATGACAAAGCTCATGAGGAAAATCATTGAAGAATCAGAAGAGCTTGTTACGAATAGTGAATTTACCTCGCACGAATACGAACGATGGGGTGTTCAAAGGGAAAAGATGGTCAAGATTATACCAGGCGTCGACAGTGTGTTTTTCCGTCCTCAGGAAAAATCACAACATCTCATTGAAAAATACAACCTCCATGGCAAACAGGTTATCATGACGGTCGGGAGATTGGATGAACGAAAAGGGCATGACATGGTCATGCGTGCAATCACACAACTTATAAAGCAGTTCCCCACTCTTGTCTATATGATTGTGGGTAAAGGGCGCGAAGAACAACGACTCGAAAGCTTTGCTGAAAGCCTGAAACTGCGCGGCAGCATTATCTTTACCGGATTTGTAACGGATGAATTACTCCCCGCTTATTATAATCTGTGCGATGTTTTTGTACTACCCAATCGTGAAACAGAATTACACCATCAGTTGAGAGGCGATTATGAAGGCTTTGGTTTAGTTTTTCTTGAGGCCAGCGCTTGTGGAAAGCCAGTAATTGCAGGTGCCTCAGGCGGAAGTAGCGAAGCCGTGGTCGATGGCGTCACAGGCCTGATTGTAGATTCCAAGAGTGAAATTAAGGTTGCTCGTGCTATAGAGCGTTTATTGACAAATGAACAACTTGCCAGCCAACTAGGAACGACAGGCAGGCTCAGGGCAGAGAAGGAATTTGACTGGCGGCACATCGCTAAAACCATGGAAGGGATATTATAAAAACATTGCTTGGAAACTAAAGACACGTTACACAATAACATTTTCATCGTAACTATTCAGAATTCAGTAGGCAGGGGTCAGAATCCAAAATAGAAAGTGGAAATTATTCGTATGAATTTTTTTGTTCTGACTTCCGAATTCCGACTACTGGCTTCACCAGAATAGTTGCTGAATTTTTGTTATACCAAAATTCACTATGAATCTTTCGAGCGTTTCCAGAAAAAAGGCATTTCTCGGTAACATCACAACGGCAGTTCGAGACAATGCATGGAAATTGTGCCGTGATGATGAAACAATCCTCGATGTATGCTGTGGAAATGGCCTATTTTTTTTAAATACCAAGACTGAAGCGACAATTAAAAGGCTCTTGTCGGGCATTGACATATCT
This sequence comes from Planctomycetota bacterium, assembly GCA_018968795.1. Lineage (GTDB taxonomy): Bacteria > Planctomycetota > Brocadiia > Brocadiales > Brocadiaceae > REEB58. Next base: position 4,297 of record JAGWZR010000107.1, read on the forward strand.
GAAGAATTACTCAAAGAGGCAAAGAAGATTTTTCAAGATAACTCGATACAAGGCATCCACCTAATACGCGGGGATGCCTTTCAACTACCCTTTAAAAACGGGACGTTTGATCGGATTGTTTGTGTTAACACCTTGCTCAATCTACCCTCTCTCGATGCGGTTGAGACGTTGCTTGTGGAAATGATGAGACTGTGCAAGTCAAACGGAAAGCTTCTTGTGGAAATACGCAATCAATCGAACCTTTATATCCGTTTAAGGTATTGGATACATGCGAGAAAACAAAAATTTCCAGTAAGGGCATACCAATTAGCAGATATACTTAATATTTTTAAACGCCATGAATTCCATTGCACAAGAATTCTACCTATTGGCTGCCCTGTTGAGTTTGTCGCAAAGGCGTTTTTAATAGAAGCGGAGTGTATAAAGCATCCATGAATTTATTAATACCCTCGGCTGGCACTCCTGTTTCGTTTTTAGATATATTCACCGGACTGGCATCCTCTTTCAACCGATCGATTCCGGCCTTCGAATCAATCGTAAAGAGCTACACAAATAAAAAGTATTGTTATTTCACCAATTCCGGTACTACGGCCTTTTATGTTATTCTCAAGGCGCTAAGACGTATTTCAAAGAAGACAGAGGTCGTCCTCCCCGCCTATACTGCTCCATCACTTATCTTGCCTATTAAAAAGGCAGAATTAAAGCCGGTATTATGCGATATCTCTCTAAAAACTTTCAACATGGACATTCAGTCCATGAACAAATGCATCAATGAAAATACCCTCTGCATCGTTCCTGTGCACATGTTTGGGTTACCCATTGACATGGAATCCATTGTGACGATTTCACAACAGCCCCTATTTGTTGTGGAAAACGCTGCATCTTCATTGGGTACAACCATTGACAATCGCCCTACCGGTGTCTTCGGCGATGTAGGTTTTTACAGTTTCAATCGCGGGAAAAATCTTTCTACCCTTTCCGGCGGGTGCATTGTCACAGATAATGGAGAAATAGCAGAAGCAATCCAGAGGGAATGGCTCTCACTACCAAGGTCAGGATTTGCCTCACAATTAAAGATCGCTGCCAGATTAATTGCATTGGCGCTTGCCGTGCGTCCACTTTTTTATACAGTATTCAACGATCTCATATCAAAATTTAAGTATACCGCCCTGCACACGGATTTTGATAGTTTCAGCTACACAAAGTTTCAGGCAGGCATTGGGTGCGCCTTATTTGGACATGCCTCAAAAATTTTCAACAAACGATACGATCACGGCATGTTCTTATTTGATATGCTCAAGGGGCTGAAAGGAATCAGTCTTCCAGAATTGCTTCCGCACACGGTTCCGGTTTTTAACCAGTTTCCCATCCTCTTCGACGATGAAACCATCAAAGAAACCTGTTTTAAGAAAATTAACGACACAGGCATCGAGAGCACAAAACTTTATCCAGACCCAATCCACAGGGTATATGATTTAGGGTACGATTTAAACAACGACCCATTCCCAAATGCCACGTATTTCTCAAGGCGATTATTATTGATTCCCACACATCCAATAATCGATATTGAAAAATTGTCTATAATTATAAACATTATAAGGGGAAGTTTGGGATTATAATCCTTCGCGATGTCTTGTAACATTGCCTGTAAATCCCCTCACTTATTTTTTAAGAGGGAATTACGGTAAAACTGCTCAGAGCATCTGCAAAGAGCATGCGGAACTAAAATATTTATGATACCAAAAAGAAATCTTTTCGTGGCCGTAAGAAAGGCTATTAAACAACCCGGCTATGCCATGAAGGCATTTAAACAGCGTGCAAGGTCTTTTCTGGATTATCACTGGAAGGATGGGTTCAGTTCGTATCCGGAAACGATCTCCTTATTCCTTACATATCGATGCAATTTACAGTGCACTATGTGCGGGCAGTGGGGAGTTGAGGGTTCCTCTAGAGAATTGACCCCGGAAGCGCTAAAGTCAGAACTCACCCTGGAACAGCTGCAATCCGTCATTGATGACATAAAATTTCATAAGCCCAATATCACCCTCTTTGGAGGCGAACCACTGCTTTACAAAGAATGGGCGAATCTCGTTCGCTATATTAAAGAGGCAGGACTCAGATGTAATATTATTACCAACGGTATGCTGTTGGGAAAATATGCAGAAGACATAGTCGCCCTCGGCGTGGATGAAATTATCTTCTCGTTAGATGGCCCTCGTGAAATTCACGATAAAATACGAGGCGCCGTTGGAATCTTTGACAAGGCATACAAGGGGCTAAAGGCTGTAAATACATGGAAAGAAAAGAAGAGTTGCCTCACCCCTCTCATTAACATCTCCAGCACGATCTTTGAAACAAACTACCAGCAGATGGATAAGATTGTTGACGTAGCAGAAGACCTTTTGGCAAGTTCTATAACCTTCCATCACCTGATATTTCTCAATCATCAAACCTACGAGTGCCATAACGATCTTTTTCAGTCATTATTTAACGTTACCTGCCGGGACTGGCGCGGGTTTGTTCGAAAAACCCTACCTGATATACATGTCGAACAACTGATTGATGCCATTCACCGTGTAAAAAGAAGGGTTAGTCGTACACATATTTATTTTTATCCGAATCTGACGGACGAAGAGATCCGCCAATACTACACCAATTTCGACTTTAAGCCCTCCAGTTACAAGCACCGCTGCATAAGCCCCTGGATGGTGGCATATATTTTCCCTGACGGAACGGTGAGACCCTGTCAATCACTCAACTACATGGCTGGAAATGTCAAAGAGGATTCCTTTAAAAATATCTGGAATAATCAAAAATACCTGAAATTCAGGAGTACCACCAAGAAAAACAAGCTGTACCCTGTTTGTTATCGTTGCACTGAATTGTATAGATTTTGAGTGTCAATTTTACGATAATATTGCCATGTAATCACAAAAAGTATGAACAAAGTAAAGAGTCCGTTGGACAGTTTAAATTTGAGAGGCAGGGCAAGGACGGAGGCAAGAGGCGCTGAAGGTGTTG
>JAGWZR010000001.1 GCA_018968795.1 Planctomycetota bacterium
ATCCATTTAGCTCCCTTTCCTGGATAAAATTTGCAAAGCAAATTATTGTTTATTTCGAAAGGAGGTAAATAACTGCCAGTTCCTATTATCTTAGTTTTCACCTATATCACTCCTTTTTGAAATTCAGGGTTAGTTAATCTTTACACTACTGAAGCTTTACCGATAGGGTAATTAATCGAGTTACAGCAAAATAGCAAATAAAAGAACCAAGTCCAAGATGAGACCAGAATCTAATTGCCTTTGGGTAAAGATAAGCAATAACACTCATTACTATTCCAAATATATCAACACACATAGAAATTTTTAAATCTATAGGTACAGTTTTATTAGGTGAAATATGACAGTAACAGCATCCTTGTCTAAGTAATATTGCGCAGAAAAGAAAGATGAACATTCCAATGGATATTTTCAGTAGATAATCCTTCGTCCATGACTCATTAATGATTTGCACTAAAATAATGAATGGAAGACTGACGAAAAACAAATCAAAAAACAAAAGGATGCGTCTGTAAGGTACTCCAAGTGTTGTATGATACGTGTATAGAACAATATATAACTCTAAGAAAATCAACAGCGCTAATAATTGCAAATTAAATCTGAAATTTTTTATGAAGTATTTAAAGTTTAAAATTTTTCCATTAGTATTAATAAAGGATTTAGAGGTTTCCATGAGTAAGACAGTAAGGATAACAACCTGGGCATATTCAAGGAATTTAAGTAAATAATTATTTTCCATTTAATACCTCCATATCAAGAAGATATCACAAATACAGTAAGTTACCAAAATAACTAAAGCTTCTCACTTCTGAAAAGGATGAGTTAATAGCAGCCACCCTTCCTATAGTGTATTATAGGCATACCAACTTCTGAACGAAATCCTCAAAAACTCCTTTTGGCGAAAGTACTGTCCACATAATACCTCTCCCCATAAAAGGTAATGGTTTTAAGCTAGTCAATTTATAGCCTAACCCTTGTTTATTATCAAGGTAATTTCAGGCATGATGTTATAGTAATTGCACACGAATGACAATGAAAATACCCCTTAATTCCTTTTAGAAAAGGGGAATTAAGAAATTCATTTTCCAAAGGGCGCTATCTGTATTCCGGTGTTTACACCTTCTCTAATCCTCCTACCCTCACCCCTAGAAGCCGTACCTTCTTTTTCAGTTCAAATCTTTTGAGACAATCGAAGGCAGCCATTCTTATCTTATCCACCAAATTCGTTGATACTACAAGAGTTTTTGCCCTTGTGTGAGTCTTAAAATCACTGAATCTCACCTTTACCGTAACTGTCCTCCCCTTATAGCCAGCCTGTTTCATATCATCAGCAACTTCCCTTGTGAGTCCCGCAATGGTCCTTGCTATGTCCTGCCAGTTGCCGATATCCTTTTCAAAGGTAATTTCTCTACTCGTAGATTTTGGCTCCCAGTGAGTAACAAGAGGACTCTCGTCTATCCCCCGTGATGCCTCGTAGAGATATCTCCCGTAAGACTCCCCAAATCTCTCAATAAGTTTATTCAGAGGTAACGATGCCAGTGCTCCGATGGTTTCAATATCCATTGTCTTTAAGTATACCTCTGTCTTTGGCCCAACGCCCCAGAGTTTTCTCACGGGTAATGGCCATATACGGCTTTCTATGTTATCCTTCATAATTATGGTAAGTCCGTCAGGCTTTTGCATATCAGAGGCAATTTTTGCAAGGAGCTTGTTAGGCGCTATTCCAATGGAACAGGTAAGACCTGTCTCATCTATGATCTTCAATTTAATCTCTTTTGCAATCTCCTCCGATGGTTTGTCTATATTAGATATATCAAGGAATGCCTCATCAATTCCGACATCTTCCATTATTGGACAGAATTTTCTCAGGACACCTTTTATCCTTCCAGAAACCCGTGAATATGCCTCGTAATTCACAGGAAGAAAGACAGCATGAGGGCAGAGTTTATATGCGGTTCTCATTGGCATTGCGGAATGTATCCCGAACTTTCTGGCATCATAGGATGCAGTTGAAACCACTCCTCTTTTGGTGGGATCTCCGCTACCTCCAATTACCAAGGGCTTACCTATTAATGCGGGATTTATCTTTTGCTCAACCGCAGCAAAGAATGCATCCATATCTACGTGAAGGATTCGTCTCATAGCATGAGTTTCACCCCGCTCTTTTAGTCTGGCCAAGAATAGACACGAATGTGTGCTAATTATACTTTAGAAATTATTGGCTACCGGTTACCTTTGGAATACCACGAAACGTACAAATTCATAATTTAACTACTCCTTTGCTTTTGTGGCTGATGGTGTAGTTGCTCTGAGGGATATGTTCTAAGGAATAATACCTTCTCCGTCTTATGGTATTTGCCGCTCTCGGATTTGCAATTGAGGATTTCAGACGATTGAGTTTAATCAAAAGCTACACGGAATCCTTGTTTTATAAAGGAGAACTAAGAGGATTTTCTCATCGTGGAAGTCGTGCTTTCCATGATGGCATTCACCAATCCAGGGATGGTATATTCCTTGGCTTTAATATCGACATGGAGCCCCAATTCTTCTGCAGTTTGTGTGGTAATGGGGCCAATGCTGGCAAACTGGACGCGTCCGTTTAAGGACGAAATGTTTTTCTCACCAACGATTTGAATAAAGTTTCTTACTGTGGATGAGCTGGTGAATGTTACAATATTAACCTCGCCATTTTTGATTTTTTCAATAAGGTTAATATCTTTAGGTTGTGCCATGACGGTCTTATAAGCCACAAGGTCTGTAACCTTTCCCCCTAACTTTTGAAGCTCTTCTGGGAGAAAGCTTCTGGCTATATCCGCCCTTGGTAATAAGAATTTTTCACCTTTTATAGCCGTTACCTTCTTTAACTCTTCTACAACGGACTCTGCAACAAACTTGGGCGGCATGCAATCAACCTTTATGTGATATTTTTTTATTCCTTCTTCCGTTGCAGGGCCTATAGTACAAAGCTTGAGACCTTTCAGTTCCCTGATATCCTTTCCTAACTCGAACAGCCGTTGGAAGAAGGCGTCAACCCCGTTAATGCTGGTAAAAACAAGCCAATTATAAGAATGAATATTTTTAATGGCTTCGTCCAGCGGCTGAATGGAATCAGGTTTTGCAATTTCAATGGTGGGAAATTCAATGACGTGGGCGCCATATTCGTATAATTTATCGGCAAACTCACTGGCCTGCTCCCTCGAACGCGTCACGACAATCGTTTTCCCAAACAACGGTTTGGTCTCAAACCAGTTGAGTTGATCCCGGAGTTTTACAACCTCACCGACTATCGTAATTGCCGGAGGTTTTATGTCTTTGGCTTTTTGTACAATGGTACCCAGCGTTCCTACCACGGTTTTTTGTTGAGTCGTAGTTCCCCACCGGATTACGGCAACAGGGGTATCTTTGGAACGGCCATGTTTCATAAGTTGTTCGGTAATGTAAGGGAGGTTCTTAATCCCCATATAAAAAGCAAGTGTGCCGATACCGGTGCTAATCTTTGCCCAGTCAATGGAACTTTCGTCTTTTGTGGGGTCTTCGTGTCCGGTGATCAGTCCAAAGGTAGAGGTGCAGTCACGATGGGTAACAGGAATACCTGCATAGTTAGGGGTTGCAATGGCTGCAGTAATGCCGGGAACGACCTCGAAAGGGATATGGTTTTCGTGGAGCACCAGCGCCTCTTCTCCGCCGCGTCCGAAGACATACGGATCTCCACCCTTTAATCGTGTGACAATTTTGTCTTCCAGCGCCTTTTTTACAATGAGTTCATTAATCTCTTCCTGCTCAAGGGTGTGCGCGCCTCCCTGCTTACCCACGTAGATAAATTCTGCTTCAGGCTTGGCAATTTTGAGGAGGTCGACATTTACCAGATAATCGTAAATAAGCACGTCGGCTTTCTTAATACATTCCAGGCCTTTTACGGTGATAAGGCGTGGGTCGCCAGGGCCTGCGCCTACAAGATATACCATACTGCGTTTCATTTAATAAAACCTTTCAATAGTTAGTTGATTGTATAGAAATTCTCATTTGGGCACAATAGATGAACACAGACACTAATTACCCCAAAAAAATATTACCTGTGTGTATCTATAAAAATCTGCGTCCTATTCAAGAATCCATGAAAAAATTATCATATTGAAAATTTATACATTAATCAACTTTGTTCTACGGTTTTTGTGCAGCCTTTTTATAATAAGCCATCGTTTCTTTATTAGCCTCTATTCTTTCGATAGCCTCAATCGCATTTTCTCGAATATCGGCATTTTTGTTATTGGTCAGATCACGAAGTGCAGAAAGGGCCTCTGGATTACCAATCCTGCCTAATGCCCAGGCTGCAGAACTTACGACTGCGGGTTCTTTGTCCTTGAGCGCCCATATGAGTGAAGTAACTGCCCTTTCATCCCCAATCCAACCGAGAGTTTGCGCCGCACGTTCTCTTGCAAACTTGTTAATTTCATGCAGTGCGCTAATTAATGGCCTTACTGCGGGAGCGCCGATCTTTGCCAGCGCCCAGCTTGCCCTGCGCCTCGTTGCTTCTTCATTATCTCTCAAGGCGCTTATCAATAAAGGGACAGATTTTTTGCCCATTGTTGATAATGCCCATGCAGCCCTCGTACGTGTCCATGCAGCATCTTCCCCTGCATCTGTAGTAAGAATGTTGGCGAGGGTACCCATAGCCTTATCGCTCCCTATATGACTGAGTGCATCAACGCAGGCGCTCTTCACATACCAGTTTTTTTCTTTCGAGAGTATATTAATCAAAGTAAAAACCACACCCTGGCCTCCTAGTGTTCCCAAAGCCCTTGCTATATCGTATTTTACTCCATGGTAGGTTTCGTTTTTAAATGCTTCGATAAGTTTTGGAACTGCTTGGGTATCGTTTAACCTTTTCAGCGCAAGCACAGCCTCCCTGCGCACCTCGGCATTTTTGTCTATCAGGAGAGATTCTATGTGTTCTCCTATGCTTTCATCACCGCAAAATCCGAGCGTCCAAGCAGCGTTTTGTCTTATGTGTGGATGTTTATTTCCAAGAAATTTTAAGAGCGGCGGTAAGGTGTAGTTCTTTGGGAATACCATCAGTCCAAGAGCGGCCGTTTTTGCCTTATCATTGTCGTCTGTGCTTTCCATCGTCTCCAGTAATGTTTTTACTTCTTTTTGAATGTATGCGGCGTTACTGTTGGTCTCCTGCTGGGGACTAATAATTTCTTTATTCTTGAACAGTCCTTTATTAATGATTATTTTACTTTTGACGTTCAAAATATCCAATACAACACACGGATAGTCCACTAGAATAACATCCACGCCCATCTTAACTCGCTCCTTCATGACCTTTCTGTTATCACTGTCGAGTACGAGCGAAAACGCGTATTTTTTTTCTCCATGTATACTATTAAGTTTTTCCGGAGTCATCTCCTCTTGTGATACAAATACAAGTTCTTTGCCGTGCAACTCTGCATCTTCCGGATTGAAATTGCTACACATCCCGCACAAATATACCTGTGAAGACATTCCGCATTCTTTGACGATGTCCAATATTCGTTTTTCCAGACAAGCCTGTTTGACATTCAGAATCAATTTGAGGTTATTGACTTTGCAAAATTTTAGCACATCGGAAAGTAACGGCGCCCGCTCTCCCTTAAACTCATCACCGCGCCATGAACCAGCGTCATACTGCTTTATTTCAGCGTATAATAGCTGATCGATAATGCCTCTCCCGTCAGTTGTTCTATCGATTGTCTCATCACACATCAATATAAGCTTATCGTCTTTTGTTTGCCGAACGTCGATTTCGAGCCCATCGATTCCTAATTCAAGGGCTCTTTTTAATGCAGCAAAGGTGTTTTCCGGAACATCCTCGAGAATGCCATGACGTGCAAAAATTTCGACCCCCTTTGCGTCCTCCACAAAAACCGACGCTACAGAGGAAAATACGAGTAATAAAATTATTATCAGTAAGTACCGCATTTATTTGTCTCTATTATTCTGAGTTAATCTTCTTTTGATTGGTGATGAGTTGCCAATGGGGCCTTCCTTCCCAGGTAACCCGTTTCCCAGCCATATCAAAACATACATGTTCTGAAAATGTCCTTGCGCCTTCTTTCCGTAATTCTGCCTTTGGATTGCCCGTCAGCAAGGCCGTATTTCGGATCAAATCCCAGGTGAGAAGCGACCCAAATCCCTCACTGCCGTTCAATTCCTTGCTAAAAAAATAAACATTGCCTGCGGCAATAATTTTACTTATCTTACTATTCCCGCCCAAGTAGGCGTCAATTTGGTCACCGTTCAATTTTTGCCCGCCCCGTACAGCCTGTACTTCTTCATAAAAGCTCGCCTTTTTTAGTTCGTTACTATACACCATTTTCTTCTTCCAATTAACCTTTATATCGGTTTCCTCCGTGCCTTTATTGGGGAGTGCCTTATCGCCTTTTTCGTATAAACTGCCTTCACCCTCGCAAAGGATGGTATTTGAATCTTCATAAAATAAAACCCTTGGCGAGAGGATTTGCCTTTTGTTCCCTTCTCTGAGGAGTGCAAAGGGATACCCTTTCAAGATCGTAACTTTATTTTTTGCATTCCACGTAACTCTATCTCCCACAGCCTCGCTGTAGAGGTTGTCTTTCTTATCTATGATATGAATTTTTTCCGAAGCCTTAAAACTCCGCATGTTATAATCATGATCATTAAACGTTATATCAAGATTATTACATCGAAGAATAGAATCTTCAGTTTTAACTTCAATGTTCTTTTCAAAATTAGCTTCTCTTTTATCATCCAGGAAATTCATCTTCCCTTCCCATTTCACACTAATGTTAGTAGTGTCATCAGGATCAGTTTTGTCTGTCTTGACCACTCTTCCTCTTCTCTTTATTCCCTTAATTTTTCTGGCTTTCAAACTGCCCGAACTCGGAACGTCTATTTTACCCGTATCTTTGTAAAAGATTATTTTCAGCGCGTCAATGTTCAGGTCGTCTTTAACAAATTCAGCTTTAATGGTGTCTTCAAGTATTGCGCTCTGCGTATTAACGTCCCACGTTAAAAAATTCCCCTTGGCGATTTTCGTTCCTTGTGATGCGAGCACATTTCCGCTGGCAATGGCCTGTTTTGTTCTCTTTGTTTCTGGATCAAAAAAAACAGTCAGCTTATCAGAAAAAACAGTCGAACTGCCTTTTTCTACCTCTACATGGTCGTTAAAGGTCATGACATTCGCTTCTCGGTACCTATCAAACAAAAGTTGTCCGCTCGATCGGATAAATGTCTTTTCCACCACTGTTTCTTTCGTGCCATTTTCCTCAGTAATTGCGTCTTCCATAGTATTTTGCTCACTTTGTGGAGTGCTATTCGACAAGAAAAAAAGATCGTTTTTAATGCCATCCATCTCCATTTCTGCGTCTTTTTTGATCCACATCTTTTTATTGACAAGATCTATTTCACATCCTTGCCCCGTAATCTTTATACCTTTCCCATTGATGGTAACGAAATCGTCTGTATCCACAAATTTTCTTTCGGGTAAATACTTCAAATAATTCGTGGTAAGGCTTGTTTCCTCATCGAGACGAACAACCACATTGTCGGAGAGATAGCCTTCGTTAGAGGTTTTATTCATCTCCCCGCTATCAGATGTAATGAGAACAGATTGCGTTCCCCGTTCAGTATTTGCAGAATCCAGCACCTCAATCTCCGGTGCGGTGATCTTGTAAATATTATCGTTAAGCAGGAAGGTATTCTCGCCGCGCATTATGAAAACCTCTTTCCCCTTTTCATCATAGCTTGGCATTAATAGCCCTTGCACCGTTTGGGTTATGGTGTCCGTCCTGTCATGCGGCTGTTTATGTGCCGAAGATCTTTCCTTTGAAGTTCGGTTTTCCTTTTGACTATCGATGTCTTTTTTCGATTGGATAATAAGGGATGCGATGATAAAGAGTATACATGCCGCAGGAATGCTAATGAGTAAGTATCTTCTTTTGGTCATGATGGTATAAAAATAAAAACGCCTTTCATTGGTTTAAATTACCTTATCCTAAAATATACTGTTTCTTCTATCATTTACTGTAAAAATAAGGTTTAATTGTTCTTCTGGAATGTAACGTGACGCCTGCTTAATTATTACACGCAGGGTTCCCAAATCTAATTCGTCATGGATTGCGCTTGCTTCGCTCCTGCAGTGCTAATGCGTCTGAGTTTTACATGTGAGCCTTTTTGTGAATGAGATGTAAATCCAAATTTGTTTAAAATCGAAATAACTTCCTTTCCAGATAATCTTTTCAATTTAGGCGACATTCGCTATGAGTTCCAATTCCATAGTTACTACCAAAGTCGGATTCAGCGCCAAACCAAATTCGGACAAATCTTCGTTCTCTAAATGCAGCGCTACCGCTTCTTTGAGATTAGTAATTGTTTCATCAAGAGTTTTCCCCTGCGTAACAACGGCTATTTCCAGACACTCTGCCACATAATAATCTTCACCTTTTCTGACAAAAGCTTTAATGGTATGTTGAAAACTTTCTGGATTTCTATCACTCATATTTTTAACTCCTTTCCTTTTCGGGGCGCTCCTGATAGCGTTCCAAAATAAGATGCCATTTATCTTGAAATTTCAGTACCTTTTCCGCAACCTCTCTCACTGCACCACAACCCCCCTTTGCCTTTGTTACGTAAAGTGATTGGTTTTTAACGATAGGCGAGGCATTAGCAACCGCAACAGGAAAGCCCACGAGGTGGAGTATTGGAAGATCTATAAGGTCGTCACCGATATAACATATTTCTTCATCTCGAAGCGCATATTTCTCACGTATTTCTTTATATGCATCTAATTTATTTATAGCCCCTTGATACACATCTGTAATATTCAGTTCTTTTGCTCTATGCGTTACAGCATCACAGGTTCTTCCGCTGATAATGGCGGTTTTGATGCCAGCACGATGAAGATATGAAATACCTGTGCCATCCAACACATGGAATGCCTTTGTTTCACGTCCGTCGGAATCAATATAAATAGCGCCATCCGTCAGAACACCATCAACGTCAATAATAACAAGTTTTATATCTTTCAAAAATTTAAATACCAACCTCTAACAAATCTTGTACGTCTATGATGCCAACCGGTGTATAGGAATCATCAATCACGGGGATTTGATCTATCTTATACTCTTTTAGTATTTTGTATGCCTCAGCAACTAAACAGCGGGCATTTATGACTTTGGGCGACCGCGTCATAAACTCTTTCACCCTACCTCGCAATGATACGCCATTTTTCAAATGTCTTCTCAGATCACCATCGGTAAAAAATCCCACCAGCTTATTTTGTTTATCGATAATACTCACAGCACCGGGTTTACCCACTGTTTCCGTCATGATTTTAAGAACCGCTGACAAAAGCGCATCCTCATCGGCCACTGGGTTTTCTTCGCCCTTGCGCATGACCATTTCTACCGTGAGTAATTTTCTACCAAGTTCTCCACCCGGATGATAGAAGGCATAGTCCTCTTTGCTAAGATTCCGCTTTTTAAATATCGTAAGGGACAAGGCGTCACCTAGCGCAAGCATGGCGGTTGAGCTTGCGGATGGGGCGAGGCCTAATGGGCACGGTTCTTCGATCTTTCCGATATCAAGCACAACATCACTATACTGAGCCAGAGATGATTTATTATTTCCGGTGATAGCAATTACTTTCGCCCCGATCTGTTTCACAAAAGGTAAAAGCGTAACAACTTCTGTTTCACCGCTGTTGGAAAGCGCCAGAACGATGTCGTCCACAACAACCCGTCCAAGGTCACCATGCCTTGCCTCCGACGAATGAATCCAGTACGAAGGGGTTCCCGTGCTGGCCAATGTCGCAGAAATTTTCTGCCCAATAATCCCCGCCTTCCCAATGCCAGTAACTACCACTCGGCCTTTACAGTTGAAAATTAAATCAACGGCTCTTTGAAAATTATGATCGAGGCGGTCAATCAGATTCTTTATTGCTTCCGATTCGAGGAATAGTACATCCTTTGCGAAGGCAATGTCAGGTGAAGTTTTTTTCCCATTACTTATTGGCATTTAATCAAGATTGCATATTTTGAAATGGAATCGATGATTTTCACATGTAGCGTGATTAATTATAGAGAACAATCCCTTCATATTCAAGAGAAAAGAACGGGTTGTCGACGATAAAAGGATTAATAAGTGTTCTAAGCTTGACAACTTATTTCCGTTGTGTTAGGATGCCGACAATTCAAAAAGGAGATTTGCGTATTTGTGAACTTAGCTAACTTAATTATATCTATCCCAACGATTCTTTATGCATTAACCATTCACGAATATTTCCACGGTTGGACTGCCAATAAGTTTGGCGATCCCACGGCAAAATTGCAAGGGCGATTAACATTGAATCCCCTGGCGCATATTGACATTATGGGTGCGCTGTGTTTTGTCTTTGCCCGTTTCGGGTGGGGTAAACCCGTTCCTATAAATCCTTCCTATTTTCGGAATCCGCGCAGAGATAATATGATTGTATCCTTTGCAGGTCCCGCATCCAATTTTGTTTCTGCGTTTTTGTTTGGCGTAATTTTTCAACTGTTACGCAGTATACCATTCATCATACCGGTAAATATAGCTGCCATCTTATATAATTTATTAATATCAGGAATCATTATGAATCTATCGCTAGCTTTTTTCAATATGATCCCTTTGTTTCCATTGGATGGTTCTCATATCTTGGAGGGGCTGTTGCCTCATTCAATAGCAATGAAATATAAAGAAGTCGAACGCTACTGTCCCTTCATTTTGTTAGGATTGATTGTCATGGGAAATTTTACAGGATTCTCCATTTTAAGTGTAATGCTTGGTCCACCCATTCAATACTTTCTAAGGGTATTTACAGGTTTATAATTTTTAGAGGGTAAACAAAAAATGGCAAGCGAATATAAAGTAGATTTGGACATTTATAATGGCCCTATAGATTTACTCCTTTATCTGATCCGAAAAGAGGAAGTAAATATCTATGACATTCCCATCGCTCGGATTACAGATCAGTACTTACAATATGTTGAGGTACTGCAAACCTTAGATATGAACATGGTAGGGGATTTCTTGGTAATGGCTGCCACGCTTATGTACATCAAGTCGTACATGCTCATTCCTCGCACAGAGCAACACATAAATGATGAGGATGTGGAAGACCCAAGGTTGTCACTGGTAAAACAACTACTGGAATATAAACGGTACAAAGAAAGTACCTTCATTTTGGCTGCAAAGGCCACCGAGTGGGAAAAAAAATGGACAAGAATAAACAATATCCCTTTCGGCGAAACGCCAGATAAACCAGACAAAAAGGAAGAAGAACTACCTTTGGAAGGCGTAAGCATATGGTACCTTTTTCAAAGGTTTTCTCAACTCATGAAACAAACTTTGTTTAATGTTCCCACGAAAGTTACTTATGATGACACGCCAGTACAAGAATACATGAACGAGGTGTTAGAAAAGATACATTTCTATACTTCTATTTCATTTACAAATCTTTTTGAGGGAATAAACGAAAGGAGTAGAATTATTGGATTTTTCTTAGCCCTATTAGAACTGGTTCGTTTAAATCGGATAAAAATTGAGCAACTAGCCAACTACGCTGACATCCAAATTTCCTCGCATCCCTAACCTAAATTAAAAGTATCCTAATTTTAATTTGAAATTATTGGACTAGTTTGTTAGCATTTCGAGTTTGTTAATAATTTTACCGAACATTTTAAATAGATTATAGAGATTAATATCGCACCTGCGACTCCAAAATACCGAATAAACGTCCTTTCCGGAGGAAATCATCATGATTACCAAGGAACTGCTAGAAATTCTTGCATGTCCATTATGTAAGACAGATGTCCGGCTAGAAGATGACAGGATTGTATGTACAAAGTGTGGGCGACGCTATCCAATAAGAGACGATATTCCTGTTATGCTTATTGATGAAGCTGAATTATCAGAAGAACCAAAAAAGGAAAATTAGATGGATAGAAAAGCACTTATCGCTATAATTGTTTGCGGGGTGATCATGTTATTGTATTACCCCTTTATATTACCTTTGCTCTCGCCCAAAAAGTCAAAACCCCTTACCGATGAAGCGAAAGAAGAAGCGGTTTCTGGAAAACCTTACGAAACAAAGGTTACGAAGTCTAAGTCTTCGCCGACGTTACCAACGCAACCTATCCAATCTCAATTAGACATCCCTCTAAAAGAAGTTGTCCTTGAAAATGAACTCATAAAAATAGTATGGACAAATGAAGGGGCTGCGATTAACTCTATTAAACTCAAAAAATTCAAAGATCCAGAGGCAAAAAATACGCTTGAGTTAGTAAAGGATAGCGATACTGAATATCGTTCACTTGCTATCGACAATATACTTCAAAAAACAAATTTTCAAAGTCAGCGATATACTATTACTGAACAAGGCGAGGGGAAAATTGTATTTAGCGCTGGTTTGGGAGATGGAATCAATCTCATTAAAACCGTCAATTTGTCTCCAAATAGTTACCATGTAGATATGGAAATTGCGTTGGGAAATAATACCGATACAGAGATTTCATTGGCATACGATATCATTGCATCCTCCGCAATTACACATGAAGGCATACCCTCCACTGATATGGCGGCTACGTCCGGCGTAGATATGGGAAACAGAAAGATTAAATTAATACGTGCATCACCAAAAGAATTGCCATCTAAAAATGAATCGGTAGGTATTGTTTGGGCTGGATCAATGAATAAGTATTTTGCCACAATTTTAAAACCTGCATCCAGTGATTGGGTTGAATCCATTAATTCACAAGCATTCGACATCCAAGGAATGCCTTCGAATGAAAAATCAGAACAAGGCGATTTTATGGTCAGTTTACAAACAAACAAACTCCGTATCCCCCCCCACGAGACCGTTAAACATAGTTATATATATTTTATGGGACCAAAAACAGAGGCGGTTTTAGATCAATACGATACTTTGGATGCGCTTCTCAGTTACGGTTGGTTTAATTCTATTTGCAAAGTACTTTTGGCTTTTTTAAATGTCGTCCATCGTGTAATTCCCAATTATGGCATTTCAATCATTCTATTAACCATCATCATTAAGGCTATCTTATTCCCACTAACAAAAAAGAGTCAAGTTTCTATGTTTAGAATGCAACAATTGCAACCTATGATTAATCAACTCAAAGAGAAGTATAAACATGATAAACAAAGGATGGGAAAGGAGCAGATGCTGTTATTCAAAAAATATGGGGCGAATCCAATGAGTGGCTGTTTGCCTATGTTATTGCAGCTTCCGGTTTTCTTTGCGCTCTTCCGTACGCTCCAGCTTTCTTTTGAAATGAGACAGGCTCCCTTTTTGCTCTGGATCAATGATCTCTCAAGGCCAGACACCTTGTTATTGCTTCCATTTTCTATACCGTTCCTCGGAAAAGCACTCAATATATTGCCGTTAATTATGACAGGCGCTTCCTTTGCCCAGATGAAGTTAACGCCCAAGGCCCCCGCAGCAGATTCACAAGCGCAAGCCCAACAAAAAATGATGTCGTTTATGCCTATCATGTTTGCATTTATATTATACCACATGCCCTCAGGTCTTACGGTTTACTGGACAACAAGTACGATATTTAGTATCATTGAAAGTCTTATAATTCGAAAAACAATTAAAAAGATAAAAACCAAATAACCTCAACCCAATTCACATGCTTCCCGAAATTCAGGACACGATCGCTGCTATTTCTACTTCGTCGGGAAGGTCGTTTCACGCAATCATTAAGATCAGTGGCCCTGAGGCTATCAATTGTGTCAAAGATCTCTTTGTTCCTGCCACCCGTATAGATATAGGAACCGTTCCTACCTATACATCAGTAGATGGATATTTTCATTTAGCGGAGGATTGCATCAATAATATTCCTGCTGTCTTGTACATCATGAAACAACCCTATTCTTATACAAAAGAAGCCGTTGTGGAAATCCACACCTTGGGCTCTCCACTGCTGGCGGAAATGCTCTTAGATGCTATTCTATCGAAAGGATTTCAAACAAAAAGAAACATCCGACTCTCACAGCCGGGTGAATTTACGAAACGTGCCTTTTTGCGCGGCCGAATAGACCTTACACAGGCAGAGGCCACAATGCGCATCATACGCGCCAAATCAGATGGCGAACTAAAGGCATCAATTGCCCAATTGACAGGAACCGTTTCACAGCAAATTAAACGCATGAAGGACGAAATTGTTTCTCTTTGCGCACATATAGAAGCAGCGATTGATTTTTCAGATCAGGATATTGACCTGATATCCGCAACAGAAATCATGAACAAATTAGCATCTATTAAAAAAAATATTTCTCGCCTTTTGATTCAGTCAGAGACTGGCAAGATTTCTCCTGAAGGAATTGGCGCTATTTTGTATGGTAATCCGAACGTTGGGAAATCAAGTTTGATTAATGCTCTTTTAGGGAAAAAAAGGGCTATTGTCAGTGAAATACCCGGGACGACACGGGATATCGTCGAAGATTTTTTAGAAATCGAAGGCATTCGTTTCAAACTAATGGATACGGCGGGAATAGACGAAGAAAAAGATACTGTTATATCCAGGGCGATTGAAAAGACGCAATCCGCCTTGGAGAGGGCAGATATTATTATACTTGTTTTTGATGGCAATGCAGACATGGGCAAACAATCAAAGGAAATAAAACTGGATGATTTGACTCATAACGTGATTGTTGTAATCAATAAATGCGACCTACAAAAAAATAGTTCCTTTTCAGAACTGCCGATAGCGTTTAAAAGATATCCTGTGGTACATACCTCGGCTTTGACAGGTGAAGGTTTAGAAAAACTTAAGGAAATCTTGAAAGAGATTGTTACAGAAGGTCAGTTAAATCAATCAAGCAATGTCTCGATTTTTAACGTGCGCCAAAGGGAGACACTCCAACGTTCTCTTCAATCAGTTCAACAATCCATCAAATCGGCAAAAAACAATGAAAGTTATGAATTTATAGCGTTAGACCTGCATACGGCAACAGACACCCTCGGCGAGATTGCCGGAGAGGTCACAACGGAAGATATTTTAGATAAAATATTTTCTGAATTTTGCATTGGTAAATAATAAGATGTCAAAGAGACCCTCCTGGGACGAATATTTTTTGCGAATTACACGGGAGGTAGCTCAACGCTCTACATGTTTACGGAGGCAAGTAGGGGCGCTTCTGGTGATGGACAAACACATCCTAACAACCGGATACAATGGAGCGCCCAGTGGACTTCAACACTGCCTCGAGATTGGCTGTCTACGAGAGCAGCTAAAAGTACCACCGGGAGAAAGGCACGAACTCTGCCGCGGTCTCCATGCCGAGATGAATGCCCTGCTCCAAGCATCACGGTATGGCATAAAAATTTCTGGAGCAACATTATACAGCACCACATATCCATGTTCCTTGTGCGCCAAGATGCTAGTCAATGCAGGAATCATACGCATCGTTACCCTTACCGATTATCCCGACGCCCTTGCCAAAGAAATACTTTCAATGGCAAATATTAAAGTAGAAATTGTAAAACTGGATAATCTCGCAAGTGAATAGTTTTAAGGACAAGAATCAATTGTTTTTTTCAATTTACATCCACCACATAGCCTATTAACGCTTAAGGTTTTCTTCCCTTTAAGAGAGGCGTTTATTTCTAAACTTTATCGCCCCTCTAAAAAAATTAAACCTTATTCGTAACATAATAAATATTTGAAAACTATCGAAATAAAAGGAGTTTTTATGCTTTTCCAAAAATCCGCTTGACAGACTATATCTTGTATGCTATATAATCCACTCATCAATATATAGATATTTCTAAAACCATCGTGATCTTTTAGAAATAGGTAAACGTTATGCAGTGTTTGTTTTGCAAAGTGGATAATGATAAGGTTGTTAACTCTCGCACAGCAGTAGATGGTCTGAGTATCAAGCGCCGGCGAGAGTGTTTGAGTTGCGGCCGCCGATACACGACCTATGAGCGGATCGAAGAAAATCCGTTGCGCGTGGTAAAAAAAGATGGCACGCGTGAGGCATTTGATCGCAAGAAGGTGTTGGCAGGACTGCTAAAGGCATGTGAAAAAAGACCAGTCTCAACGGATACCTTGGAAAACATCGTGAATGAAATTGAACGGGAAATCTATAACAAGTTTGATCGTGAAGTAACTTCAAGTTTTATAGGATCGTTGGTGATGCAAAAATTGCGGGTGCTGGATATGGTGGCTTATGTCAGATTTGCGTCGGTATATAGGGAATTCAAAGATATCTCTGAATTTATTGATGAGCTAAAACCGTTAATGACAAGTGTAAAAAAGAAAAAAAAGGATGGGATTGATAACTCCCGTAGTATATCTCTTCAACATTAGACCGGAGGGGGAAAGGGTATGAGCACAACAGCAACAACGATAGAATATGTGTTAAAACGTGATGGAAGGAAGGTGTCTTTCAACGAAAGAAAGATCGCCGATGCCATCTTTAAAGCAGCACAGGCGGTAGGAGGCGAAGACCGTGCCTTAGCAGATGAACTAGCGGTTGTTGTTGCCATGGTTCTAGAGAAAAAATACTCAGGGCAAACCCCCGGTATTGAGGATATACAGGACGTTGTAGAAAAGGTGCTCATTGAAACGGGACATGCCAAGACAGCCAAGGCATACATCCTCTATCGTGATAAAAGGGCGAGAAGCCGCGAATCCCTTCGTGTACGAAAGCAAACCAGGAAACGCGCAGATACGACCGATGTTTCCCTCCTGGTAAACACGGAGACAAAAGATGAAACATTTATATGGGATAAACGGAAGATTGCAGATGCGTTGGGAAAAGAGGCCGACCTATCGGAAGAAGTTGCTGATGAAATTGCGGGTGTTGTAGAACAGAGAATCTTTTCCTCAGGACTAAACCGCATCTCAACGTCTTTAATACGGGAACTGGTAGATAATGAACTCTTCGAGAGAGGGTATAATAAGAAACTCGAAAAGCAGGCGGTAATTGGCATGCCTAAGTACGATCTTGTTGAATTGGTCATGTCAAAAAATAAAGAAAACAGCAATATTGCCACGAATAATCCGGAGGCAATTAATCTTGCAATTGCCGAAAATACCTTAAAGCAATTTGCCCTTCAGGAGGTTTTTTCAAAGGATGTTGCGGATGCCCATCTCAGTGGGATGGTACACATCCATGATTTGGGTTATCCAACAAGAGTATATTGTTCTTCCCATTCTTTAGAGTATTTGAAAAAATATGGGCTGTCGCTTCAAAACCTGGACACAGAATCTGCGCCTGCAAAGCATGCACGCACCCTGACCGGGCATTTAAACACGTTCCTGGCGTCTATGCAGGCCTATTATGCTGGCGCCCTTGGTGTTGGCTATGTCAATATCATGTATGCCCCTTATCTTGAAGGAATGAGCTATAAAGAGATGAAACAAGAAGCGCAGCATCTCATCTTTAGTTGTTCACAGAGCGCTTTTTCTCGCGGGGGACAAACCTTATTCCTGGATTTCAATGTTCACACAGGCATTCCAAGATACTTAAGGAATATTCCTGCTATCGGACCCGGTGGAAAACCCACAGGAAAGACCTACGGAGATTATGAGGAAACAGCCAGGCAATTTACCCTTGCTATGCTGGACGTATGGCGCGCAGGGGATTGTTATGGACACGTTTTCGCATTTCCAAAGTGTGATTTCCATATTAATGAAGATACGTTAAATGATCCAAAACAATACGAACTTTTGGAATATGCCTGCCAAATTGCCAGCGAGAACGGCGTTCCCTATTTCATCTTTGATAGAGATGAGATTACGCTCTCTGCCTGCTGTCGTTTGCGTACCACAATCGACGATCATTATATGATCAAGCATCCCGAAAGTATGCGTTTCTGCGGGTTCCAAAATATTACTATTAACCTCCCACAGGCATCCTATAAAGCAGGTAGAGGAAATTGGGATGCACTGTACAAAGAAATTGATAAAGGCATTGATATTGCCGTAAAGGCGCATCTCCAGAAGAAGCAGTTTGTTAAAAGTTTAATGTCAAGTCCGGAAATGCCTCTTTGGGAAATTGGCAAGAAGGCCAAGGACGGCCGTCCTTATGTCGATCTGGAAACTTCAACATATATTGTAGGCATCTTAGGATTAAACGAGTGTCTCCAATTTATGACAGGGAGAGAATTGCACGAAGGTGAGGATATGATTAAACAAGGACTGCGGGTTATTTCTCACATGTATTCTCGTGTTAAGGAAGCGGGAAAGAAATACAATTTAAAATTTTCTTTAGAGGAATCCCCTGCTGAAAGCGCTAGCAGAAGACTGGCGAAGGTTGACATAAGAAATTATCCAGAAGCTGCGGATATGGTAAAGGGCAATATCGAAAGAGATGAATTTTACTATACCAATAGCGTGCACCTGCGCCCAGATGCCCCCGTAGACATGATTACCCGTATATTCCTCCAGAGTAAATTCCATACCATGATTGAGTCGGGCGCCATTATCCACGCATTTGTAGGAGAGGAAAGGCCACCCGCATCCAGTATAATGAACCTGGTTAAAAAGACCTTTAAAAACACTCAGGCGGCACAGGTTACAATCTCTCCAGAATTTACTATTTGCAATGAGTGCAAGAAGGTTACTCAGAAACTTACCGATATTTGCGGATACTGCGGTTCTAGGAATGTATACGGTATTTCAAGAATCGTGGGATACTTTAGTCGAATCAATAACTGGAATAAGTCTAAGATCGGCGAGCTTGCAGACAGACACAAAGGCAACTATAGTGTAAATGATTTCTTACCAAAAGAAGAGAAAGTGTTTATGGAATCATGTGTAGCAAAGTGTTGAGTTCCAGGAGAAAACACCTTCACATATTCCCATGTATATCAAAAACTAAAACAGAATTGTGCTTAAATAATTTTTGTTTTTGATGTGGCTTTTTGCTATTTGATTCTTTATATTTGACTTAATATTATGATAGTGCCAATTAAGGGATTTATAGAAAACAGCCTTATTGAATGGGAAGGGAAGATTGCTTCTATAATTTTTTTACCTACCTGTAACCTTCGTTGCCCTTATTGCCATGCCCCACATTTAGTTCAAACGCCAAACGAATTAGAATCCATTCCTATAGACGCTGTAATTAACAAGGTGCGGCAAAATCATGGATGGATAGATGGTGTTGTAGTTACAGGCGGTGAGCCAACTTCACACAAGAACCTCGATACCCTCCTCAAACTGTTAAAAGACATAGGAATCATGGTACGCCTAGATACCAACGGTACAAATCCAAACATACTAAAGGATTTAATCGATAGAGGCCTCTTAGATTGTGTTGCCATGGATATCAAGGCCCCCCTTCTGAAAGAAAAGTACGAACAGATTACTGGCGTATTGTGCAATGTTGAAGATATCATGAAAAGCATTCATATTATTATGGAAAGCGGCATTGAATACGAGTTTCGCACCACCGTATGTCCATCCCAATTAGATGGAGATGATATTGAAAAAATTGCCAAGGCTATTAAAGGCGCCGGGCGTTATGTAATACAGTCTTTTCGACCGAACCATTGCCTCGATACAAAGATGCTAAGGATTGAACCGTACTCTGTAGAAATACTCAGGGATTTTGCAACGAGCGCCAGTAAATATGTTGACTATTGTTGCGTGCGTGGTGAAGACAGAAAGGTTTTACAGCGGAATTGGTGATTTCTTTTATCCATTTTAGTCCTAGTTATTGCCTAAAAGAGAGGGGGTGATTTTGTATGGCGATGAAGAAGTGCAAAACTTCTGGAAAGACATCAAAGGGGAGTTGCAAGAAACCAGCAAAGAAGAAATCAACAAAAAAATAATCAGTATTTCTAGCGATATCCAAATTTTTAAAAATAAATACCAATACAAAAAAATAGCGCTTAGGGAATTCCTTATAATTTGTTGAACCGGTTATGTGTAGCGAAAGAGGGGTGTTTTGATTTATCAAAACTCCCCTCTTTATTGGCATATTTCCAATTTTAAATTTAGCGTAATGAAACTCAAGAAACTAGAATTGTTCGGTTTTAAATCCTTTGCTGAAAAGACGGAAGTTGTCTTTGAGAATGGGATAACCGTCATTGTAGGCCCGAACGGGTGCGGAAAAAGCAATATCATCGATGCCGTCAAGTGGGTGCTTGGAGAACAAAGCGTAAAATCATTACGGGGTAACGAAATGGCAGACGTAATCTTTAGCGGGACAGATAAACGCCCATCCCTTGGGTATGCAGAGGTATCCCTCTCCATTCAAAATAATAAAGGCCTATTACCACTCGAATACTCCGAGGTTTGTATAACTCGCCGTTTGTATGCTTCGGGTGAATCAGAATATCTTATCAATAAGCAGCCGAGCCGATTAAAGGACATTCGAGAGCTTTTCCTCGATACTGGTTTTGGCGCAAATGCCTATTCTGTGATTGAGCAGGGAAATGTGGAAGCCTTGCTGCAAGCGGATTCTCACGAAAGGCGACTCTTATTTGAAGAGGCTGCGGGAATCAGCAAGTTTAAATCACGCAAGAAATCTGCCCTGAGCAAGCTCGAACACGTTGAGCAAAACTTACTGAGGGTTGGTGATATTATCGAAGAATTACAAAAACAGCTTCGTTCCGTAAAACTCCAGGCGTCAAAGGCGAGAAAATATCAAGAATATGTGGAACAATTGAAAAAACTAAAGGTCGGCCTTTCGTTAAAGAACTATTGCGATCTCAAGTGCAAAAAGGCTGATATTTCAGAACAGGTAAATCAAATTGAAGAACAAAACAAAAAGACGGCTGTAGGTATTGCTGCGCTTGAAATACAATTGAATGAGGCTGAGAATACGATAGACCAATTATTGCAACAATTATCACAGATGCAAACTGAAAGGGTAAATCTGGAAGCACAGATATCCAACAATCAAGATAAAATAAAATATGATTATGAACGCATTAAAGAACTAGAGACTCAACGTGAAAAATATATTGAACAGCAAACCGGTCTTGAAAATAAGATAGCCGAAACAAACAATAAAATTACTGAAACAAAAGAGGCTCTGGATTTACTGGAACAAGAAATTCTAAAGTTTACGGATGTTCAGAAGACAAAAGAGATATCACAAAAACAGATCAACCTCGAATGCGACCTCTTGTACCAAAGCATTGATGAAAAGAAGGCTGAGGTCATCACTATCCTTCAAAAAGAGTCTAGCTTACAGAACGAGATTGGTAGTCTAACCACCGAGAAAGATACCCTGTCAAATAGAAAATTGCGCCTTTCGAAGAGACAAGAAGAAATCAGTTCATTCATAGACGCCCTGATGTCTAAACAACAAGAAATTATGAAAGAAAAGAACATGCTGATGGAAGAGTTCAATTGTTTAGACCAAAAATTATCCACATCAAAAGGACGTATACAAGAACTCGTACAGACGATACGGTCTTTAGATGAACAAATCAATCAGCAAAAACAATTGCAGAGCAGCAAAACTTCCCGGCATGAGGTCCTCATGGACTACGAAATGAAGGCAGAGGGCGTTGAGGCTGGCGCGAGGGTGATCTTAGAGGAAGCCAAGAAGGACTCTGCGGCGGTGAATGGCATCCGTGGCATGATTGCAGATATGTTAAAAGTTGATCTACCCTATGCGTTAGCTATTGAAACCGCTTTGGGTGAAAGGGCTCAAGGCATTATTACCGACACCACCGCTAACGCCATCCAATCTATTACATTTCTCCAAAAGAATCAAAAAGGACGTGCAGTTTTTTCCCCGTTAGATAGAACAAACGGCAAGTCCTCCGTTCCCGAAGAAATCTTACAAAAACCCGACGTAATTGGTATAGCTGCTAAGCTTGTAAACAGCGCAGAAGAGGTTGGCAAGGTTATCGATAGTCTTCTCAATAATACAGTTGTCGTAAAGAATCTCAATGCGGCATTAGCGCTAAACGGTCATTCTCATGCTGTTCGATATGTTACACTCGACGGCGAATTGTTAGAACCTGAAGGCACGCTAAGCGGCGGCAAGAAGCAGGGACAGGTGGGTATCATATCCCGTAAAAGCGAGTTGAAAAAGATTGAAGAAGACTTGAGTCAAATTGAGCAAAATCTTAAAAATTTAGAACAGGAAAAACATACTCATGTTGAGGAACTTACTGGACTCGAATTAGAAACAGCCCAATTGACGAAAAAAATAGACCAAATAAATATTTCAAAGATTTCCAAGGAAAATGAGCTTGCACAAAACGAACAGAAACAAAACGAATTTAATACAGAGAAAAAAATAAATGAAACCGAAATGGAAGAGATTGATGTGGAAGTGAAAAATGCTCATGAACGGGAGAAGGCTTTGCAGGAAGAATTGAGACTTCTGAACCAGCAGCACAAACAGTTAGAACAACAGGTCGAAGAGTCCTCCGTCCTGGCAGAAGAAAAAGAACGGTCAAAAAAAGGTATCCAGGATGAAATAACTGCCTTAAAGGTCAACCTTGCTCAGAGGCAGGAAAAGAAAGACGGATTGAGTAAGGTCTTGACCAAACTTTATGCCGACCTGCGGGAAACACAGGAACAAATTAAAAATATTATCCATGAAAGCCAGAATTGTCAGCAGAAAAAGCTGGAAGCCGAGGAAGAAATCAAACATTTGGAATTCGTAGTGAACGAACTTCAAATCAAAAAAACTGCTTCAGATGAGTCGATAACCTCTCTTAAGGTAGAACAAGCGGGGCTCGAGCTTAAAGCTACAGAATTAAAGACACGCCTTGAAGGAAAACGCACAGAGCAAAAACAGCTTGAACAACAACAACAGGAATTTAAACTGAAAGAAAATGAGTATCAAATACGCATAACGAATCTGGAAGAGCGTGTACGGGAAGAATATCAACTTGATCTGGCAACCTTAGACACAACAACAGGCGAAATCAAGCTGGAATTGAGCACACCACCGCCTGAACCTGCCGATACGGCTAATTCTCAGATTGACTTCTGGGAGGCAGTCTCCAGAGAAATTGGAGAATTACAAGGAAAGATCGAAAGGTTGGGAAATGTGAACCTTGAGGCGATCAAAGAACAAGACGAGCTGGAGGTCCGTGATACGTTCCTTGTAAATCAGAAGGAAGACCTTGAAAAGTCACATAACGCCCTGCAGAACTTGATTAAAAAAATCAATCATACCAGCCGTGAATTATTTGAGAAGACCTTTCACGACATCCGCCAGAATTTCCAGGTAATGTTCAGAAAACTGTTTGGTGGTGGTAAGGCCGATATAATCCTTGAGGAAAACGTGGATATCCTAGAGGCAGGAATTGAAATAATGGCGCAGCCACCCAATAAAGAGCTTCGATCAATTACCCTCCTCTCAGGCGGCGAGAAGGTAATGACCACCGTAGCGTTGCTTTTTGCTGTGTTCCAATCTAAGCCCAGTCCGTTCTGCATTCTGGACGAGGCCGACGCCGCCCTGGACGAAAGCAACATCAATAGGTTCATCCATGTTTTAAAGGAATTTACTAAGGACATACAATTCCTCGTTATTACCCACAACAAGGTTACCATGGGTATTGCAGATGTTCTTTATGGAATAACGATGCAAGAGCCCGGCGTGTCAAAGAAGGTTGCCGTTAAGTTTGAGGAGATTGAGCGGAAGGTCGCTTAACTAACCTGTAAAGTTGACAAAAGCAAAAGTACTCCCACACAAAAGGCACCAATTCTCACCCCCACGACATCTCAAAAATTTTAACATTCCTCATAAAAGGTGTGGTATATATAGTATTCCACGCTAAGATTTTCGGTCATTACGCTTTTTCTGAATAACAGAGCGATACCACCAAATGCCATTCTAAGGGAAATAAAGAATCTAATTGTTATACGTGCCGCACTTCATGCGAGAAAATAAAAATAACTAAATTGTATTGAAAGACCTAAAATTACTGTTACAATGAAAATTAAATGTAAGAGCATATAAAGCCCTCACAATGGCCTGTAGAAATTATGCAAATATCACAGAAGCCATCCAGCAACTTTTCTCCCACAAAAAGGCAACTTATTGTCATCTTCTTTTTGGCAACAACGTTGTTTATTGGTGTCATAATAAAGGTTGGCAAAGATTATCATTGGTTCCTGCCAAGAACGGAAATTATAAGCCTTCTTAAACCTGAAGATATAAAAGTCAAACTGGATATCAACACAGCTCCCTGGTATGAATTGGTACTGCTTCCCAAATTGGGTGAAACAAAAGCCATGGCAATCGTGGCTTACCGAGAAAAATATGGTGATTTTAAAACCATTGATGAGTTGTCCAGGGTAAGCGGTATGAGTGCCTCCGTCTTAGAGACCATAAGGGATCATATAAAGATTGATCAGACACGACCAATGTCAGACTGAATAATCGAGAATAGAATTTATGGAAAAAGAGCGGCAAAAAATACTGGAAAACTTATGGGTCCGTGTGATACTCATCGGTCTTTCGATCAGTATTTTTCTGGTATTATGCTATTTTCTGAAAGGCACGCTCATCTCGCTTTTTCTGGCATTTACCGTAGCTTATATTTTCAATCCTGTAGTTAGTTTCTTTGAGCGCAGACACTGGCCATTCTCCCACACGTATATACATCGTGGATTCGGCATTGTTATCCTCATTATTGCTGTCCTTCTGTCCACGGCTGGGTTTTTGACCTATGCGATTCCCAAAACTACCAGCGGGATTTATCAAGTGGGCTGCATGATTAAAAACCAATACCCAAAGTATGAAACTACTATCGAGACATGGATTGAAAAATATGGGAACATAGAACTCGCCAAATCAATTGAGTCGCTACTAAAAGAGCGTATCGCACCCACCCACAACCACGATCGGAAAAAGATTAAGCCTGCGGACATACAGGAAACAAATGAACAGAAACCCTCCTCCGTACAGGAGTCCGATATCGTAAAAGAATCTCGCTTGCAAAAAATACGTTTAGCGGAGATGGCATGGGGATTCAAAAAATATATTCCACAGGCTATAGGTTTTTTACTGAACATCGTCAAGAACATCTTTTATAGCACCTTCGGGTTCCTGGGTATTATCGTAAACTTTGTCATCTTCAGTGTCGTATCTGTTTACTTGCTCAAGGACTTCAACAACATCGCAAAAAAAATTAAAGAGCTTTTCCCTTTATCGAAAAGAGAGCAGGCAGTGCGGCTCTTATCCAAGGTAAATGATAATCTTCGGTATTTTTTGCGTGGCCAGCTTATTATCTGTCTTATCCTTTCCCTCATCTACAGCATTGGTTTGACAATTGCCGGCATTCCCTTATCATTTCTCATTGGTTTTATTGCAGGTTTTGGCAATTTGATTCCATACGTTGGTACTGGAACAGGAATTGTTCTGGCTTCCGCTCTCTCACTCTTTCAATTCCACGATTTCAAACATATACTGTATATTCTCATACCTTTTGGTGTGGGACAATTACTTGAAGGAATCGTGATAACGCCGCGGGTTATGGGAAAAGGTTTGGGATTGAGTCCCGCCATGGTAATCCTATCTATCCTAATCTGCAGTCAATTGCTGGGATTTTTAGGTCTGTTGTTAGCTGTACCGATTGCCTCCACGGTAAAAGTTTTTATTGACGAGTTCCTTTCAAAATATAAATCCTCTCCGTATTATAAAGAGTGATCACTTACCACAGATTGACACGGAAAAGCGCGGAGAATAACGTATAATTCGGAACGTTGTACATGGAGCAGCGATTGAGGTTTTTTGTTACTCACCCCTAAAAAACGTTTTTAATTCGGTGTGATTCTGTGAAAATCCGTGGTTAATCATTACACCATATGTCTGTTTTTAAGTTGATTTCTTCTTTTACTCCACAGGGCGACCAGCCCCGTGCGATACAACAATTAGTTGACGGGTACAAAAAAGACGTCAATTATCAAACTTTATTAGGGGTTACGGGCTCTGGCAAGACATTTACCATGGCAAATGTAATTGCGGCGCTGGGGAAACCCACCCTGGTTATGTCTCATAATAAGACCCTTGCAGCTCAGCTCTACAGTGAATTTAAGAGCTTCTTTCCAGAAAATGCCGTGGGATACTTTGTCAGCTATTACGACTATTATCAACCCGAGGCATACATTCCACAACGGGACATCTATATCGAAAAGGAAGCCACCATCAACCAGGAAATAGACCGACTACGCCTCGCCGCTACCAGCGCCCTCATGTCGCGGAGAGACGTCATCCTTGTCGCCAGTGTCTCCTGTATCTATGGTCTGGGATCCCCTGAAGAGTATCAGGAAATGTATGTGCGTCTCTGTAAAGGTGATTCAATTGAGCGGAACAAACTTTTAAGAAAACTTGTCATCATACAATATGAGCGTAATGATATAAATTTTGTTCGCGGTACCTTGCGGGTACGCGGTGACGTCGTAGAAGTATTTCCTGCCTATGAAGAAATTGCTTATCGTATAGAGTTGTTCGGAGACGAAGTGGACAGGATTTCCATAATCAATCCTGTGACCGGAAATTCATTGGGAGAAGTAAATGAGATTTCTATTTATCCGGCCAAACATTTTGTCATGCCGGAGGGAAAGATTGAAGGGGTAGTCAAATCTATCGAATACGAATTAAATGACCGCCTCAAGGAGCTACGTTCAAAAGGAAAACTGCTGGAAGCACAGCGACTGGAGGCACGGACGCGCTACGACATGGAAATGCTCCTGGAGGTTGGCTATTGTCACGGTATCGAAAACTATTCGAGACATCTCAGCGGCCGTGCATCCGGAGAGACGCCATACACCCTTTTTGATTACTTCTCCAAAGACTTTTTCCTTATTGTAGATGAATCTCACGTCTCTGTTCCACAAATCGCAGGTATGTACGCAGGAGATAGATCACGCAAGGAAACCCTTGTTGCATATGGATTCCGATTGCCTTCTGCGCTAGATAACCGTCCATTGAGGTTTGATGAGTGGGAGTCAAGGATTAATCAAATCCTTTTTGTTTCGGCAACGCCGGGGTCGTACGAATTTAAAAAATGTCAAGGCAAGGTAGTTGAACAAATTATTCGTCCGACTGGTCTTGTTGATCCGATAATCCATGTAAAGCCTGCAAAGACACAGGTTGAGGATTTATTGAAGCAAATTAAAAAACGGGCGCAGAAAAAAGAAAGAGTGCTTGCAACAACCTTAACAAAACGACTTGCAGAAGACCTAAGTGAGTATATCAAGGAGGAAGGACTTAAAGGTATGTATCTCCATTCTGAGATAAATGCTATAGAAAGGGTAACTATCTTAAGGGATTTGCGGATGGGAAAATTCGATGTACTGGTTGGCGTTAATCTGCTCAGGGAGGGGCTGGATTTGCCTGAGGTCTCGCTGGTAGCGATTCTCGACGCAGACAAGGAAGGGTTTCTGCGTTCTGAAACATCCTTAATACAGACCATTGGCAGAACCGCAAGGAATGTGAATGCCGAGGTGATCTTGTATGCAGATGAAATGACAAACTCGATGAAACGGGCAATAGACGAAACCGACCGCCGTCGTGAGCTTCAAATAGCATACAACAAAAAACACAGCATCACCCCTACAACCATACAAAAAGAAATCAAGAAAGGCATCGAAGACGAGGTCTCTTCGCACAAGATCGTTTATGAAACTATAGCCGAAAGCGAAGAAGAATACATTACCCAGGAATTCATCAATGAATTAGAAGAAGAGATGCTCAGGGCAGCGGAGGCGCTGGAGTTTGAACGTGCGGCCGAGTTGAGAGACAAAATACAACAGATACGATCAAGGTATGACATCAGCAGTAAAAAATAAATAAGAGCGTACCCGCTCGGCCCGCTACGCTGTGGTTTTGCCAACCGATGGAAAAGGAATCACCCAAGCCATAATCATAGGCTTTATCAAATCTTTTATAATCACCTAAATTTAAAGCATCTTCCTTTGATGAGTTTTTTGGGATTTTGGCCGCAAATCAATCACAATGGTTTTTATTATTTTTGACTTGATTCCCCTGATTTAGAATGGAGCGGGCGAGGGGAATCGAACCCCCATACCCAGCTTGGGAAGCTGGTATTCTACCACTGAATTACGCCCGCATTATATTTCTACAGTTTGTAACTTCGATTTTTCTGAATATAGACTTGAATGATCTTTCATAATCGGCGCTGACACATTACACTGAGAGCCTTGATAAGAACCCCTCCGCTCCAGTTCACTCGTTATTCCTGCCGTAATCTCAGCCTTGCTGGCCTTCCATATCGGCGATATAAGGAAATTGCCATGCGTGTCGCCCACGAGTCTTTGTACCGTGATATCCGCCGGAATACGTTCTAAAAAGTCAGCAGCAAGGTGGACATAGGTCTTTATATCTAACGTCTGCACCTTGCCTCTAAAATATTCTTCTGCCAGCGCTGTATTTTTAGCTACGTATAGATGATGGAGTTTAATGCCCTGTATGCCCAAACCCGCCACGGCCTCTGCGGTTTGCAGCATGTCTTCCCTCGTCTCGCCTGGCAACCCTAAAATAACATGAACGCATATATTGACGCAAGTTTTTTTCGTGCGATGTATAGCATCCAAAAATGCCTTGTAGTCATGCCCTCTATTAATGTGTTTGAGTGTATCGTTATGTATGGATTGAAGCCCGTACTCAACCCATACGTGATATTTTTTTGTATAGCTGTTAATAAAGCTTAAAATGTCGTCCGTGACGCAATCAGGTCGCGTGCCGATGGAAATTCCCACAATATCTTTATCCGCTAATGCTTCTTCATAACACGACCTTAAGGTTTTAACGTCTGCGTAGGTATTGGTAAATGACTGGAAATAAGCGATAAATTTTTCCGCTCCATATCTTTTTTTATGGAATGCCTTGCCTTTTTCGATTTGCTCCTTTATGGGAATATACGATCCGTTAACGTTAGGACTAAAGCTTTCATTGATACAATAAGTACAACCACCTAC
Source organism: Planctomycetota bacterium (assembly GCA_018968795.1). Lineage (GTDB taxonomy): Bacteria > Planctomycetota > Brocadiia > Brocadiales > Brocadiaceae > REEB58. The sequence continues at coordinate 28,938 of JAGWZR010000001.1, forward strand.
CCCGACACGCCCATCGCGATTGGGACAGGTAAAACCGGCATGGAGCGGTATTTTATGCACTTTATAGGGAAAGTGTTCTTTTAAATATTCGCTAAAAGGAAAGAAGCGATATTTTAACAGATAAGGTTTTTGTCGCAATGACACTGATAAATTTCTCACAAAATTAATTTATCACGAATAAGATGAATTATCAAACATAAACCGTCTCAAACTCTGTACCGTGAATTTAGGGGAATATTTATTCTATTCTGAAAGTCACAACCCATCTGAAAAGATCCCCTTGAATCCCCTTTTCAAAGAAGAACTTAAGGGATTTCTCTTTTAGTAAAGCTTGACGACTCTACTCTTTTACAAACTTTGTGTTTGGATTACTTTTTGTCATCACAATATACAAAATCTATTTCTCTTTTTAAGAAGTCTATCTTATAGATTTTTACCGTGACAACATCGCCGATTCTGTACATTTTTCTGCGCCGAATGCCAACAAGCGCCATGCTTTTTTTATCTACACGATAGATATCATCTACGAGGGTGCGAATGTGGACAAGGCCCTCCAACAGATATTTATTCAATTGCACAAAAAAGCCATATTCCTGAATTCCAGTGATAACACCGTCAAAGATGCTCCCAATCCGGTTTTCAAAGTACCGAAGCAGCTTTAGCTTGGTAATTTCCCTTTCGACCTCGTCTGCTCTCCGTTCGGTTAGAGAGCAATGTCCTGCCCAATCGGGCAAACAATTCATCCACGAATTTTGCACCAGGGAAGACTCTAACTGACCCGAAAAATATTGGTCTAAAATCCTATGGACAATCAGGTCTGGATAGCGGCGGATGGGCGAGGTAAAGTGGGCATAGTGGTCAAGCGCTAATGCAAAATGGCCTCCTTCGCCCTCCTTATAAACTGCCTGTTTCATCGATTTCAGGAGCACCAGATTTATGGTATAAGCCTCAGGTTTTCCGCGTATCCTGTCTAACAACGCTTGCAGGTGTTTACTTTTTAAAGGGTCAATTTTTGCATGCTCTAAACCGCGGACAAAATCTGCGAATTCCCAAAGGTCTTCCTCTTCGGGTTCTGGATGGACACGACTTAAAAGCGGCATTTTTTTCTCAGCCATAAATGTGGCCACTGTTTCATTAGCCAGGAGCATAAATTCTTCTATTAATTTGTGGGAGATGTCTTTTTCTACTTTTTCGATGTTTTCGATGTTACCGTGTTTGTCTAATTTTATTGAAACTTCAGGGAGGTCGAGTTCTAGAGCGCCTCGCTCAAGCCGATTTTTAAAGAGTATCTGCGCTAGATGAGACATGTCATGCAACATGTCATTGACACTGTCAGGTACGTGTATGTCCGTTTCATTATTGAGCATGGCGGTGGCTTGGTTATACGTTAATCGTTTGGTAACGTTAATAATAGAATGTCTAATCTCTGCTGTATAAAGATGTCCTTTGTGATCGATTGTCATGAGAACGCTTTTAGTGAGACGGTCTTCCCCTTCTTTCAGACTGCAGATATTGTTTGACAACACCTCAGGTAGCATAGGGATTACTTCTCCGGGCAAATAAACACTGGTGCCTCGATAGCGAGCTTCGTTGTCAATAGCCATATCAGGTTTTACATAATATGAAACATCGGCAACATGCACGCCCAAATGCCATTTGCCGTGTTTGTCCTTTTCAAGCGACACCGCATCGTCAAAATCTTTAGCATCTTCAGGATCGATAGTAATAATTATTTTGTTGCGCAGGTCGAGCCTATTTTGAATTTCTTTTTGAGAAATGGTATGCGGAATATGCTTTGCCTCGTTTAGCACTTTTTGGTTGAAGGTGTATGGTAGTTTGAATTGATAAATAATGGAGCGAAGGTCAACATTCGGGTCTCCTTCTTTCCCCAAGATTTCTGTAATTTCGCCTTCTGGGTTGAGATGCCTTGATGGCCACTCTGTAATCCGAACGACTACCTTTTCTCCTGGTTGTGCATCCTTTGAAACATCTTCTGCAATATAGATGTCTTTAAATAATCGAGGGTCATCAGGGGCAACAAACCGCATTCGCTTAGTCTTTTCGAAGGTACCCACAACAAGCCCATTAACGCGCTTTAATACGTTAACGATCTGCCCGGATGCTCCTCTTCTTTTTTCTCTCTTTTTTCTGGGAATCTGGGCCGTTGTAGGAAGCCGAACCACAACGAGGTCTCCATGCATGGCGGAATTCATGTCTTCTTCATTGACATAGATATCTTCACCGCCATCTTCTTTAACTGGAATAACAAAACCAAATCCCCTTGGATTACATTCGAGTGTGCCCACCACTAAGTGTACTTTCTTTGGATGAGCATACTGTTTTTGCTTAATCTTTACAATGTCGCCGGAAAATTCCAAATTATGCAGGAGGTCGCAGAATTGCCTGTATTCCGCATCACTGACCTCAAAATGTTCTGCTAACTCGGCAGCCGTCATGGGACTGTATTTTTTGCTAAGAATAAATTGGAGGATAGAGGCGGAATCGATCATATTACTTCCTTATCTTCATTTTGCCGGGGAATTGGTTTCTATAATCAAAAATTCTATTTTTTGTAGAGTCTCCGTTCGAACATTTTAATGTACTCTGTCCACGAGCTGTTTGTGTCTTTGTGTTCGCTTATTGCCTTTGTTGCAGCTTGTACCTTCGCATCCAAATTATCCAAATGATGCAGGGCGATGGCTTCGGGTGTCCCCGGTTTTACCGGAGAACCCCACTCGTATTCTCCATGATGGCTTAAAATAAGGTGAAAAAGGACATTGCGCAGGTCAGATGGGAATCCCTCTATTTTTTGGACCTTTTCATGAATCATAAGAACGCCTGATATGAGATGTCCTGTAAGCAGTCCCTCGTCGGTATACTGAAAACTGCGTTCGCAAGACAATTCTCGAGTCTTTCCAATATCATGTAAAATGACACCGGCAACCAACAAATCCCTTTTGATTGCGGGGTAATACTTTGAAAAACTGATTGCCAATTTGGCAACCGAAAGGATGTGTTCTAATAATCCCCCTAAATAGGCATGGTGGTATTGCATGGCCGCCGGCGCGGTGGAAAATACCTTACAAAAAGATTCATCGGTAAAAAATGCATTTAAGAGTTTTGAAAGATAGGGGTCTTGAATTGTTTTGATAATCTGCTTGAGTTCATTCATCATTTCAGAAATATCTTTTTCCGTACAGGGGATGAATTCGCCCATCTGCACCTGAGCATCAGTGATAGGGCAGATTTCATTAATTCGGATTTGCAGGATATTGTTGAAGGTCTCAACAACACCTTTTATTTTTATAAATGCATCTTTATTAAAGCTATCACAGAGTTGGGGTGTTGTATCCCATTTCCTTGCTTCAATAAATCCGGATTTGTCTGCAAGTTGCAGGTTGAGATACGGCTTCTTTTCTCGTGTTTCCCTTACCTCCTTTTTCAATACAAGAAAAACATCGTCTACAAGTTCGCCGCTTTTTAGGCTGGATATGTATTTTCTGGGCATTATGATAAACCACTTTCAATAGAATTTACAGGAGAGGGTATTTGTACGGATTTTACGCAAGTAACCAAACAATGTCAAGGAGTATAAGCAGTTTGGCGTGCATTTTTTTATTGCAATCAACTGTTTAACCGATTAACATTTGGTTCGGCGTTTACCCCCAATTTAAACTGCAAGATTAATAAATGAGTGAATTACTCGAAAAGACTAAAACAAAAAGGGCAAAGATAGGAGTCGTTGGACTTGGTTACGTTGGATTACCTCTTGCGCTTGAATTTGTACGAAGTGGATATTGCGTAACGGGAATTGACAAAAGCAAGGAACGTGTTGAATTCCTTAATAAAGGCAAGTCGTATGTAATAGATATAAGAGACGAAGATATTGCACAATTTGTCGAAAAGGGTCTTTTGCATGTCACCGACGATGCAAGTGTTTTATCGTCTTTGGATGTCATCAACGTTTGCGTACCAACTCCCTTAACAAAGACGAAAGACCCTGATATGTCCTATATTATCAATGTGGGGCGGGAAATTAAAAAGTATATGCATCGGAATCAGCTCTTCATCTTGGAAAGCACTACGTATCCCGGGACGACAGAAGAACTCGTGCAACCGATGTTAGAAGAAGGCGGTCTCAAGGCAGGCAAAGATTTCTACCTTGCTTTTTCTCCCGAACGTATTGATCCTGGGAACAAGCGTTACTCTATTAAAAATGTTCCGAAGATAGTCGGTGGCGTAACTCAACAATGCACTGATCTGGCATGTACTCTCTATAGCCAGATTATTGAGACAATTGTGCCTGTTTCGTCTCCGAAAGTGGCGGAGATGGTAAAGCTCCTGGAAAATACCTTCCGCAGCGTCAATATTGCGTTGGTCAATGAGATTGCCATCATGTCAGAAAAACTTGGTATCGATGTATGGGAAGTTATCGATGCCGCAAAGACAAAACCCTTTGGCTTTATGTCATTTTACCCAGGACCCGGGCTTGGAGGTCATTGTATTCCCATTGATCCTCTGTATCTTTCCTGGGTTGCAAAAAAGAATGGCTTTGAACTGCGATTTATTGCGCTTGCAGATCAGATAAATAGCGCCATGCCTGAGTTTGTTGTAGAAAAGATTACCGATGCGCTGAACAGTGTAGAAAAGAGCGTGAAAGGTTCGAATATCCATATCCTGGGCATCGCTTATAAAAGAGACGTCAATGATGTTAGGGAATCTCCCGCTCTTGAGATTATGAATATCTTAAGACTTAAAGGAGCTAAGGTAACGTATACAGACCCTTATATCCCAGAAATTGATTCTCAGGAACTCAGTATCAAATCAAAGCCTCTTTCAAAAGAGTTTTTATCCAAGATTGATTGCTCTGTCATCGTGACAGATCACAGCAATTTTAATTATGACTTAATTGTGTCCCACTCCAAACTGATTGTTGACACCCGCAATGCCTTGAAGGGGATTAACAAAAAACATATCGTGCGACTCTAACATGACTGACCTGCTTTTTGAAATTGGCGCCGAAGAGATTCCTGCCAGTTATATAACTCCTGCGCTTGATCAGATGAAAGTTCTGTTTGCAGAAGGGGCAAAGAAACATCGTCTGGAGATACATTCCCTTTATTGTACCGGTACGCCGAGAAGATTAACCTTGTTCGCAAAAGGTCTGCCACAAAAACAAGAAAGTATCACGGAAGAAATCCAGGGACCATCTGCCGCTATCGCCCTTGATAAAGCTGGAAATTTTACAAAAGCCGGTTTAGGGTTTGCCAGGTCTCAGGGTGTTGAGATAAATAATCTCCTCGTAAAAAAGACTGCGAAAGGAGAATATTGTTTCGCAATCAAGAAGATAGCCGGTCGAGAGACGCTGCACATCCTGCCGGAAATTTTAACTGAAATTATCAAGAATATTTCATTCCCAAAATCCATGAAGTGGAAAGAAAACGGTTTGTTTTTCGCCCGTCCTATACGTTCGCTTCTTGTGCTATTTGGGGATAAGGTTGTTCCAGTGGAAGTCAATGGGATTAAGGCTGACAAGTTTGCCTTTGGACATCCTTTCCTGTCTGGCAAGAGGATTGAAATTCCAGAGGCCGATTGGGACTTGTACAAGCAATTGCTCAAACAGGAAAAGGTTACCGTAGATATGGCAGAGCGTCGCGGGGCACTGAGAACAAAAATAACAGACCTTATGACGCCCTACGGTGCATCCATTGACGACGAAGAGCTATTGGATGAGGTAACAAATTTAGTAGAATACCCCAATGCCATTGAATGCAAATTTGACGAAGAATTTCTTGACATCCCCGCAGACGTCATAGAAACCGCCATGAAGGAACATCAGCGGTATTTTCCTATTAAAAAAAGCGATGGAAAGCTTTTGAATAAATTTATAACAGCGCTCAATCGCGATGAAAGTAATGCAAATACTACCATTCGGGGTAATGAACGTGTGTTGAGGGCGCGGCTCTCCGATGCCAGATTCTTCTGGAAAGAGGATAGAAAAACCCCGCTCGAAAAGCGAGTAGAAGATTTGAAGAACCTTGCCTTCCTTGCAAAATTAGGAAATTATTATGACAGGACAAACAGGATTGTCGATCTTTCCAATTTTCTATCACACAGATTAACCAACTTTGGTACGTTAACTATTGAAGATGCCGCATTAGTCAAACGCGCATCGCTCTTATGTAAGGCAGACCTTCTCACACAAATGGTAGGCGAATTTCCATCATTACAAGGGATTATGGGAAGGGAGTATGCCGAATGGGACGGTGAAAACCCATCGGTTACCTCAGCAATCGCCGAACATTACAGGCCTCGCTTTGCCGCAGATAGCATTCCCGCATCGAAGATTGGAGCGGTTGTAGGTTTGGCCGATAAGTTTGACACGATATGTAGTTGCTTTGTCCTCGGATTAATTCCAACAGGTTCACAAGACCCGTATTCTTTGAGGAGGCATGCCTATGGTATCATTCGGATATTAGAAGAGTATGGGTTTACCTTGGAACTCAAGGAAATCCTTTCTCAGGCTTTATCCCTGCTTCCCACGTTCTCGGAACGGAACAGTGAACATACCATACGCGAAAAAATAGTGTCAGGGATAAAGGAGTTTTTCAGAGACAGGCTATTCCAGATAAATATAGAAAGAGGGTGTCGCCACGACCTGGTGAATGCCGTTCTGAACTCAGGGGCAGGATTTGACGATATCTATGATTTTTCACAGAGATTAAAGACTTTATCCGGTATTTCAAAAGAAAACTGGTGGCATGACCTTGTCACGGTTGTCGAAAGAACGTTCAATATCGGCAAAAAGGCAAGTAGCATCGGGTCGGTAGAGGAGCGTATATTTACTGAGCCAGAGGAACGCCAACTGTGGAGTGTTTACAAAAAAAATGAAGCGGATATTCGAAAATTGATAGATGGGAAAAGGTACGAAGAAGCCTCGTATGAATATTATGACGCCTTTGCCAAGCCCGTCCATACCTTCTTTGACAGGGTATTCGTGAATGTTGAAGACGAAAAGATTCGCAACAATAGACTTCTCCTCCTGAAGGAGATCAACGAGTTATACTCCGCAAAAATAGCCGACCTTTCTCAAATCATCATCCCCAACAACAAACCAGCCAGTGACTAGATTCCAAGTAATATAGCAAATTCCCAGATTTTTGGTTTTTGTAAGTTACAAATTGTCAAAGCGCGGCGACAACAACAGAGATGGGAAATAACAGCTGATAAAAATGTTAGGGCTTAAAATTAAACTTGACATTAAAACTATGTTATGTAGAATTTAGATTCATTAATTTCAA
>JAGWZR010000108.1 GCA_018968795.1 Planctomycetota bacterium
CAGAAAACAAGCCATGGAAATGTATCTAGATATTGTACGCGCTGCCTTAGAAGAAGGCATCATCCCGCGTTGCCACTTTGAGGATATCACCAGAGCAGACATTTACGGTTTTGTCGTTCCTTTTGCGAAGGAGCTTATGAAATTATCAAGGGAAAGTAATATTCCGGTAAAAATTCGTGCCTGTGACACCATGGGATTGGGTGTCAGTTACCCTGGCGCCGCCAATCCCCGCAGCGTACCCGGCATTATTTACGGACTTAACCAATTTGCCGGCGTTCCTCCAGAATATCTGGAATGGCACGGTCATAACGATTTTTACTTAGCAGTAAGCAACGCCACTTCCGCATGGCTGTACGGATGTAGTGGAATCAACGGCACCTTGTTGGGTTTGGGAGAACGCACGGGAAATACACCTATAGAAGCGCTTGTAATCGAATATCTGGCATTGCGGGGCGAGGATGCTCTCGTTGACACCACGGTGATTACCGAAATTGCTGACTATTATAGGAAAGAAATCGGGTATATCATTCCTCCGACACAACCCTTGGTGGGATCGGAATTCAACGTTACCCGAGCCGGTATCCATTCAGATGCACTGTTGAAAAACGAAGAAATATACAATATTTTTAATACAAAAAAACTCTTAAATAGACCGGTTGGTGTTGCCGTAACTGACAAATCAGGCACAGCTGGGATTGCGCAGTGGATTGATATCTTTTTTGGGCTGGAAGGAAGCGAACTGATTCCAAAAAACCACGAAGGGATAGCAAAGATTAAGGAATGGGTAGATAGACAATATATTGAAGGGCGTATCACTTCTATTTCAGATGAAGAGATGGTTATGCAGGCACGCATCCATCTCGGAAAATTCATAAAATCTGATAAACTGAAATAATCCGCGGCTTTTAAAACAAAAAGAAATCCTTGAAGGTCTATGAGTTTCAGGCAAAAAATATCCTCAAAAAATATGGCGTTTCTGTTCCTCGTGGTAAAGCCATATCTGGCAGTAACGATGCATCAAAAACATTCCAGGAAATCGGTTGTAAACGCTGTGTCGTAAAAGCACAGATACTCGCCGGAGGCAGGGGTAAAAGCGGCGGTGTCCAATTTGTCAACACACCTATTGAAGCACAAACATGCGCAGCACACTTGATTGGCACACACCTTGTAACACATCAAACTAACCAAAAAGGCGTTGAGATTAAATATGTTCTTATCGAAGAGGCTGTTTCAATTAAAAGAGAATTATATCTCGCCATAACTATCGACCGTTTCCTTCATACACCCTTGCTGATTGCCAGCACTGAAGGAGGAATGGAAATAGAAGAAGTATCCAAAAGAACACCAGATAAAATTATCAAAGAACCGATTGACATATTTTTCGGGATACATCCATTCCAATCCCGTCGTATTGTCTCTCAATTAAACATATCAGGAGTGCTTTCAACAAGATTAAATAACCTCATGGAGAATCTCTGGGATGCTTTTCTTAAAAACGATTGCTCATTATTGGAAATTAATCCATTGGCCGTCACAATGAACGATGAGATATACGCTCTCGACGCAAAAATGGAACTCGACGACAACGCTCTTTATCGTCATCCGGAATTTGAACAGTTTGTCCAATACCAAGACATTTCCCCGGCTGAAGCACTAGCCAAGAAATACAAGCTTAGTTACATAAGCCTCGATGGGAATATCGGATGTCTGGTAAATGGAGCTGGTCTTGCTATGGCTACCATGGATATTATTAAACTTCATGGCGGAGAACCTGCCAACTTTTTAGATGTTGGCGGAGACGCCTCTTTAGAACAGGTCACACAGGCGTTCGAGATTATCTTGTCTGACTCCAGGACAAAAGCCGTTTTGATCAATATCTTTGGGGGAATCATGAAATGTGACGTCATCGCATCTGGCATCATTCGGGCCATTAAAGAAGTAGGTATTCACATTCCCTTGGTCGTGCGACTGGAAGGAACTAACGTTGACAGAGCAAAGGAAATCATTGACAGTTCCGGTTTAAAAATTCTTTCTGCCAAAGACATGAAAGAAGCTGCGAATCTGGTAGTAAAGGCATCGGAAAATGAGTATACTGATAAGTAAAGAAACAAGGGTGGTGTGTCAGGGTATAACGGGACATGCGGGTAGTTTTCATACCGAGCGAATGCTAGAATACGGCACAAAACTCGTTGCAGGCGTTACACCCGGCAAAGGCGGCACAGTGCAACATGGCGTTCCTGTCTTCGATAATGTTCTCGATGCGGTAAAAAAGACGGGAGCAAGTGCCTCTGTAATCTATGTACCAGCCCCTTTCGCGGCTGATGCCATTATGGAAGCCTCTGAAGCGGGCGTAGAATTAGTGGTCTGCATTACCGAGGGTATTCCCACACTAGATACGATCGAGGTAAAAAAATATCTTTCAAACAAAAAGACCCGTCTCATTGGACCCAACTGCCCGGGCATCATCACGCCCGGTGCATGCAAGATTGGGATTATGCCTGGCTATATTCACAAGCCGGGGAATGTTGGAGTCGTATCGCGGAGTGGAACACTTACCTACGAGGCCGTCTGGCAATTGACTCAGAGGGGTATAGGACAGTCCACATGCATTGGAATTGGGGGCGATCCCATTGTGGGAACCGATTTCATTGACATACTCAGACTGTTCCATGAAGACAAAGAAACACAGGCCATTGTATTGATTGGAGAAATCGGGGGAAGTGCAGAAGAAGCGGCTTCCGAAGTTATAAGACAAGAAATCACAAAACCGGTTATAGGTTTTATTGCAGGGCAGACAGCGCCACAGGGAAAACGCATGGGACATGCCGGAGCCATTATTTCAGGAAAGAAGGGCACTGCCATTTCAAAAATTACAGCATTGAAAAATGCTGGTGTCACAATGGTCGACAGCCCTGCTGATATCGGAGAAACAGTAGCAAGGGTAATCGAACGGCTAAAATAGATAGTTTCCTTAAAATTCCTTTTTGTTGACGATGATAAAAACAGCGCCTGACGAAAAACCTAGAAAGAGAAAGGGGATTGTGCATATTAATCATGAATACTGCAAGCGCTGTAGTATCTGTGTAAATTTCTGCCCTGTTAAAAATCTGGAAATTAGAGGACAAAAATTAATAGAACTGGAAAGATGTACCGCTTGTAAAATATGCCAACGATATTGTCCCGATATTGCCATTGAAATTGAGGAGATAGATGACAAAACAGTTATTTCAGGGGAATCAAGCCATCACAATGGCGGCTGAGGTTGCTGGATTAAAATTTTTTGCAGGTTACCCCATTACACCCGCTTCTGAGATTATTCACGAGTTGGTCAATAAGAAGCATATCAAGGTACTGCAAATGGAGGATGAGATTGCCTCCATCAACGCTATTATCGGAGCATCATTAGCGGGACTCAAGGCAATGACGGCGACCTCTGGGCCAGGATTTTCCTTGATGCAAGAGAGTATCGGACTAGCGCACATGATGGAGGTGCCTCTCGTTATCGTCAATGTTCAAAGAGTAGGACCCAGCACAGGAATGCCAACCCTGCCAGCACAGGGAGATGTTATCCAATGTATTCACGGCAGCCATGGAGATTATTTCCCTATCGTATTTTACCCCAATTCCGTTTCAGAACTCTACAAATACACCATCATGGCCTTTAATGCAGCGGAGGAATCCTTGAGTCCTGTCATCCTCTTGAGCGATGGATTTATCAGCCATCTTTATGAAACTATCATTCCCGATAGAAACTTCGATATCAAGAATCGTACCCGTCCGCCTTTGGGCGCTGGTAATCGACATTTTACTGGATTATCGCATGAAGACTCTGTACCAAAGACATCTGATGTTGATAATTACCGGCGGCTTATTACCCGCTTACACGAAAAACAACAGTTGACTGCTCAGCGATACAATTACTATGAATATCTGGAATGCAGCAAGGATACCGACACACTCCTCATATCTTACGGGGCGCTTTCCAGGATAGCCTACTATTTTAAAAATGATTTTGCACTGTACAGACCCATACGTCTGTTTCCAATTGTTGAAGAAATCAAGATTATCGCATCCAGATATAAACGAATCCTGATTATGGAAATGAATACAGGACAGTATGCCCATGAAATTGAGCGTATATTACATCGTGAAGTAGAATTTATACCAATTCTGGGTGGTTGTATCGATTTGAATGAAATAAAGCAAAAACTCTATGAACAACGATACTAATTTTAAACGCTACCTGAAACTTGACCTACTGCCCACACCATGGTGTCCCGGTTGTGGAAATGGCATTGTCCTGAAAACTATATGCCAGGCATTTGACGAACTCGACCTGCCAAAAAACGGCACCGTAGTCGTTTCAGGAATTGGTTGCGCTGGAAGAAGCGCTGGCTTCTTCGACCTCGACTCAGTTCATACGGCTCACGGCAGGGCTATTCCAGTAGCCGAAGGGATTAAATATGCTAACGATGCCCTCAATGTTGTTGTAGTAAGCGGAGATGGCGACTTGATTGGTATTGGCGGCAACCACCTGTTTCAAGCTATACGACGGAACACAAACATCACGGTTATATGCTATGCTAATGAAATTTATGCAATGACGGGTGGACAGGTTTCCCCCATTACACCCCACAACACAAAGACTTTAACCACACCGAACGGCAATCCAGACCGTCCCGCTGACATACAGTTTCTTTTTAAAAGCAATAACTGCTTTTTTGCCCGCACTACGGCCTATCACCTGAACCACATGAGGAAGTGTATCGTGGAGGCATTGAAATTCAAGGGTTTTTCCTTTGTAGAGGCGAGAACTATGTGCATCGTCAATTACGGTCGCCGGCTGGGGTACAAAAACTCTAACGAGATGCTCCTGCACTATAAGGAATTTTATAAGATCAACGACTATGCAGAAGCGTTGGCTGAAAATGAGATCGGGATTATAAAAAGCGCTCCCCGTTCTTCAGATGGTTTCCCATCGGCCTGAGGCAAATACCCCGCTCATGTTAATGCGGAAAGGAAAAAAGCCTTTTTTTCAACAAACCTGCGACGGTAAAAAAGTTTACATAAAACCGTTCCGCCTGTTTCACGTAATCTTTTGCCAATTTGATACAATCTTCTAACATTTTTTGCTTATCAGAGACAATACCCTTTAGAGATTCCAGTTCTGCTTTATAAGCATAGGCCCACTGGGCAATCATATCTTTTGTTACTTCCACATGAAACTGTATGCCATAAATATTCCGTCCATATTTTAACGCCTGATTCTGACAAAGTTCTGAGAAAGCCAACCTTTTCCCTCCCTGTGGTATACCAAAGGTATCTCCATGCCATTGAAACACCTTGAAAACCTCTGGAAAATCTTCAAACAAGTCATCCTTTAATCCATTATCATTGAGAATTACCCTGTACCATCCAATCTCTTTCTCGGGATTTTTTGTTACTCTAGCCCCCGTCGCCTTTGCAATCAGTTGAGCGCCAAGGCAAATCCCTAAAAATGGCATTTCCTCTTCCACAACCTTTTTGAGAAAGATATCCTCTTCTCTCAGGAAGCGATATTTCTCTTCTTCATATACATTCATGGGACCGCCGAGGCAAATAACCGACTGAAAGTCCTTTTGCAGTTTCGGCACTTTATCCCCGACAGAAAGATCAACAACCGTATATGATATTCTATTATCTTCCAGAAAGTCTGCAATGGTGCCCGGACCTTCAATTCCAATATGTTTTATGAATAAGACCACTCCCGCTCCAAAATAAAAAATAATAAAAAGCTACATGGTATTATTTGTATGAATTAATGACAACGTAATAAGTACTATTCTGTTGTCATTGCGAGCGACGAAGCAATCCCCTACTGAAAGATTGCTTCGTCGCTCGCAATGACACTTTCCTTAATGCGTTTATATAATATCCACATGAAAACTGTTCAGGAGTATGATATCCGACCTCTGATTTCTGGTTTCGACTAAATTTATTCTTTGTCGCTAAGTTTAAATACACAATATTCAGCGCACATGGAGCAGACTTCGTCGTTTTGAGGTCGTCCCCTTTCTCTAATACTCCTAGCAACCTCAGGATCAATACACGTATTGAATTGCCCCATCCAGTCCCTCTTCCGCCTGAACTGCGACATTCTCTTGTCCCATTCCCACGCCGATTTGATACCCTTGGCAATGTCAGCAGCATGAGCAGCAATCCGGGCAGCCATTACCCCGCTTCTTACATCGGTTGGACTGGGAAGACTCAAATGCTCCGTTGGAGTTACATAGCATAAAAAGTCTGCCCCGGCAGAAGCTGCTATAGCCCCTCCAATGGCGGAGGTAATATGGTCGTATCCCGGGGCGATGTCTGTAACAAGCGGCCCAAGCACATAAAAAGGCACTCCTTTACAGAGTTCCTTTTGTAATTGAACCTGTGCAACTATTTGATTCAAAGGCACATGTCCAGGCCCTTCCACGATAACCTGCACACCCGCATTTAGCGCCCTTTGCGCAAGTTCAGCAAGCACATTTAACTCATAAACCTGTGCTCGATCGAATGCGTCTGCAAGTGCGCCAGGCCGCATGGCGTCGCCCAAACTAAGGGTCACATCATATTCTTTCGCTATAGCCAATATCTCATCATATTCCTCATACAGTGGGTTTTCACGGCCATTGTGTATCATCCATTCTACCAAAAATGTTCCGCCACGGCTTACCACCCCGCAAATGCGCTTGTTTTCCTGCAGATGTTTGAGCACGCCTCTTGTAGCGCCGCAATGCACGGTAATAAAGTCAATACCGTCTTCGCAGTGCAGCCTCACTGCCTCAAGCATGTCTATCGCCGTCATATCGACAATCGCATGCTTGCGTTGTACGGCCTTTACGGCTGCCTCGTAAATTGGAACGCTGCCTACAGCAATGGACGCCAACCCAATAATCTTTTTACGTATCTCCCGTAAATTGCCGCCTGTACTGAGGTCCATGACGGCATCAGCGCCAGCTTCTTCCACGACCTTCAACTTTTCTATTTCATTCGTAACGTCGGCATAATCAGCCGAAGTGCCTATATTAGCATTGACCTTGGTTTTGAGCCCTGCGCCAATGCCACAAATTTTTGTAGCTTTGCGTTTGTGGTTTGCAGGGATGACAATCCTGCCCTCAGCAATACGTGCCCTAATATATTCAGGGTCAAGACACTCGTCCTTCGCAACCTGTTGCATCTCTTGTGTAATTACATTTTGTCTAGCCTGTTGTAACTGTGTCATATTTTCCT
>JAGWZR010000109.1 GCA_018968795.1 Planctomycetota bacterium
CCCTCTTTTCATATATGTTTGTTAACGCCCTAAAAGTCAAAACTTTTGGTAGATATTGGTACAATAAAATTTATTTTTTACACTCACTTATTAATTTCTGGTAAGTTAAAAATTCCCGTTGTGCCTCTTCCTTCATGCCTTTTCTATCATAAATAATACTTAAACCATAATGTGCCTTTGCAAAATTTGGATCTATTCTAACGGTTTCCTCAAGTGCGTTAGCCGCCTCGTCCAAAATCCTACTTTGTGAATATGCACTACCGAGGTCGAAGTATACGGACGGATCGTAAGGATTGACTTCAATAGCCTTTTGCAACGAGGTGATTGCTTCGTCAAGATTCCTTTTATCTGAATAAGGATTCTGGATATTGTAATGGACTGCTGCTGCTTTTTGAACAGTAGAGACTGCTTTCGCAAGTACGCGTTTATCAGCGTAAGCCTTACCAAGTCTATAATGTGCAACAGCATTGCTTGGATCAAGCTTCACAACAGTACTAAATTCCTCAATGGCATTATCAAACAATCTTTCATCAGCATAGGCCACTCCAAGGCTGAAATGTGCCTTAGGATTTTTGGGATCAATTTCTACCGATTTCCTATAGGCGCCGATTGCATTAACAACGTCTCCCCTAGCATAGTAAGTCAAACCAAGGTGGTAGTGTGCCAAGGCATGATGTGGATTTATATCGGTAACTTTTTTAAATTCAGTCAATGCCTCGTCTAGGAGCTTTTTGTTCAGATATACCTGGCCTAAACCAAAATGGGCATCCGCATAACTTGGGTTGATCAAAATGGCTTTCTTAAATGCATCGATAGCCTCATTTGCCTGATTCCCCTCAAAATAGATCGTCCCTAAATTATATTGAGATACTCCGTTTTTGGGGTTAATCTCTAATCCCCTTTTATATGCACCGATTGCCTCATTAAACATGTGTTTAAATCTATAAACTTCGCCGAGTTTATTATGCGTCAATTCATTATTGGGATCCAATCGTATCGCCGATTTAAGTACAGTTACAGCGTCATCCAAAAGTCCTTTTTCTGTATACAGTAAACCAAGTTGAAAAAGTGCATCTTTATAGTTTGGGTCAATTTCCGCAGACTTTTTTAGTTCCGCAATAGCCTCATCGGCCATTGTTCTGTTACTATAAGCCATACCAAGATTGTAGTGCACCTCCGCTAAACCCGGGTTAATGAGAATGGCCCTCTGATATGCCCTAACAACCTCGTCAGGCATATCAATCTTGGAACACCCGTACATGCCGCTAGAAACTAATACTGCCATTAACGTCATTACCTTGAATGGCGATACTAGATTCTTTGTCATTATTTTAACTCTCCCATTAAAACTGTTATCGATAAAATAAATTTATCTTTACGGACATATATAAAGATTTTTATATAAAAACTTTTTCACAAATTTTTATTTCCCTTGAGAAAATAAAAAATAGAATCAGTGTAGCTCACTGCATCAAGATACGCTAGGTCACTAAATTTAGAGGAAATATATCAAATGGGCTGTACATTGTCAAATGTTTAATTGATAGATATTTAGATAATCAAAATTTACTCCCAACCAAGTTTCTTTATTTCCTTTATTGACTTTGTAACTTCATCAGAGACTTTTGAGACTGATACCTCATCCTTAAACCTTACATTGATATTATACAGGATTTCATTTTTCATGAGGTCTCTCTCAAACCCATAATGCTGCAGTTCCATGTCATTCCTTTTTAATATTTCCGTAATGGAGGAAAAATAAGGCTCAGAACCCGAGATGCATACCTTAAGTGTTTTATATTTATCGCGCTTGATGTCGCGCTCCAAAAGAGGTAGCAATAATAACGCGAAAATGGCTAAAACAGTCGTAATTATAGCAGGTGCGTAACAACTGCTTCCCACCGCCAAGCCAATGCCAGCCACAACCCATAAGGATGCAGCAGTTGTCAAACCCCTTACACTTGCTCTGAATCTCATAATTGTGCCTGCGCCTAAGAAACCGATACCCGTTACTACCTGGGCGGCAATTCTTGCAGGATCAACCCTTATAATAGAGTCGGCCGCAAAGGTTTTATATTTTTCAAAGATATGCTCAGAAACCACCATCATCAAGGTTACGCCGACGCATACTAGAATATGTGTTCTTAAACCCGCAGGTCGTCCGCGCCGTTCCCTCTCCCATCCAATAATTCCACCCAAAAAAGCTGCCATAAGAAGTTTTCCGACAGAGTTATCGAAACTTCCCAAAATACTTAAAAAGTAAAACATATTTACTCCTTTTGTTATAGAAATTTGTAATATCGATAACCCATTTTATATAGAAGATTTAAGCTGGTGATGAAAGTATAGCTATATCAATAATTATTGTCAAACGTTATCTATGCTTAGAATAAGTTAACCCGAAGCATCTGCTATTTCAGGCGAGTATATACATTTGATATATCGAATAACAATTAGTATGCTATATCACGTATCAAAAAAAGAAGTTTAACTCCCCTGTTTCGAGCGGTAAAACTATGGAACGTATTGTCAAGATAACTGAAGTCCTAAGGAATCATAACTTCTTAAAACTGTGGATCGGTCAAATTGTGTCTGCCCTTGGTGATAGATTTCATCAAATGGCATTGCTTGGATTAATAATGAAAAAAGGTGGAAACATAGGGGAAGAATTATCTAAGATTACCTTCTGGAGCATGCTTCCTTTTTTTTTGTTTAGCCTTTTTTCAGGAGTACTTTCGGATCGATGGTCACGAAAAGGAATATTGATATGGTCGGACATAGCTCGTGTATTGCTGGTGTGTGCCATTCCGTGGATTATCAGAGATTCCACCTATATTTCCCCTGCTTATCCTGCAATTTTTGTCATTGGCATTTTTACCTGCCTTTTTTCACCGGCGAAATTTTCAATCATTCCAAATATTGTCGAAGACCGCCACCTCCTTGCTGCAAATTCTCTCATTACATCTTCGGCGCTATTAAGCGTTTTGGCAGGCACGGCTGTGGGGTGTATTGCGTTTGATTCACTGGGTTTTAGATTTTCCATGTACTTTGATGCCTTTACTTACCTGTTTTCTGCAGGTGCTATATGGAAAATAGTACCGCAAGAAAGAGAACGCTCTAGAATCAAAGGTCTGAGCATTCTATTATCCGACATCAAAGAAGGTATGAAATATATTTATCATGATACAAGACTGATAATACTCATTTTCTTTGGTGCAATTATCTGGTTTGTCGGCGTCAGTTTTTACCTGGTAATCTCCGATTTCGCAGGAAAGGTGTGGCACTTTACAGCATTGACACCTCTGGGACTGATTTTCACATCGCTTGGGGCTGGTCTGCTTATAGGTTCCATCATCGTGGGAAAATACGGTAATCGAGTTAAACGGAATATCGTTTATACCTGTAGTATATGGATAATGTCGTTTGGTATCATGGCCTTTGCCTTTGTACAATCGTATATTGCAGCTTCAAGCATTATTTTTTTAATAGGGTTTGCAAGCGGCGCATTCATTTCGCCCATCAACGCAGATATTCAAAAGATCGTGCCCGATGAGTTAAGGGGGAGGGCTTTTGCCTGTAAAGATATTTTTATAAATGCCTCTATAGTGCTACCCGCAGTTATAACGGGTAAACTGACAACCTTTATTCCTGTCAGAGAATTGATGCTATATTTAGGTATAGGTATTTTCCTCGTCGGCATTTCTGTAGCATGGAAGAGTTTCAAGCTAAATAATATTCATTAAAAACTAAGGCAGATGCATAATCTCCAAACAAATCAAAATCGGTTTAGTATCTTAAATTTCCTGAATGATTGTTTCTTCTTTATACTCAAAGCAATCGGTATCATCTTATTCAAGGTAATTTATTCAGTCCACGTTGAAAATAGAGAGCAGATACCGCTGAAAGGCTCACTTATGGTGGCGGCAAATCATTTTAGCTTTATGGATCCCGTAGTACTTCAAATGGTATTCCCCAGGCGCATCTCATTTATGATGACTGAGAAGTATTACGAAGGACGTGGGAAATGGTTTTTCAAACTGTTTCATTGCATCTGCGTTAAGGAAAAAGGTAGAAACGTAGCCGCACTCAAAGCAGGGATAGAAGTACTTAAAAAAAACGGCGTATTGGGCATTTTTCCTGAAGGAGGTATCAGTAGAGATGGACACCTCCAAGAAGGAAACCCAGGTATTGGGTTTCTTGCCATGAAGAGCGGCGTACCAGTTATTCCTGCGTTTATCTACGGCACATACGAGGCCATGCCCAAAGGCACAAAGATACCAAGAATTTCCAAAATTAAGGTGATCTTTGGCAGTCCTACGACATTTGAAAATATTGACGAGAGTGAAAAAAAGAAAGTAATTGTTGATATTACAAGACAAATTATGGTTAAAATTGAAGAATTGTCCCATGGCAGGGTATAACCACAACCAAGAGTGAAAACAATTTCAAGTTAGGAGTTGTAAAAGGCATTTGAGGGAAATCATTTAGTGGCAAGGTTAAAGGATAGCTTGTTTTTTTGTTATTATTTTGTTGAGCTGTAGTTGTTAATCAGTCTCCGTCTTTTATTTTGTTTTATGACCTCTCTAAAAATAAATTCATACAGACAATTCAAATTTCTGCTCTATGCTGCGAATAACGTATTATAAAAATTTATTTAACAGCATTAAGGTACAACTCATCTGTTACATTTGCCTTTTGACTACCATCCCGTTGTTGTTTGTTTGTATCTTAGAATATTACAGCAGTAAAAATGCCATCGAACAACGAGTGATCGAGCAACTTACCTCTATCGCTGATTTAAAAAAAAGTGAGTTAAATAATTGGCTGGAAGAGCGACTAACGGACACCTCGGTAATTGCTCGTAATAAAGTGCTTGCCGCTGCCGCAACAAGCCTTTTACAACAAAGAAGAAGATTTGAAGGTGTTGATCAACTGATAAAATCGGAAACAGATCGAATTAATTACAGAAGGCTTTTGGAGAATCTTCATGTTCTTAAACAGTTTTATAAGCATTATAACGTCATATCTATTATTGATGGCGCAAATGGAGAAGTAGTCATATCTACATATCCCGATATTGTTGGTAAAACTGTGAGGGCATTCAGTAGTTATATAGACATCCTTGAAAAAAAAGATGTTGCCGTGAAAGACATCTATACCTCTGAGCTTACAGACCAAAACTGTATGACGTATTTTTGCCCTGTTTGTATGACAGATCCTATTACTCTGGAAAGCAGCGATATTATAATTGGTATAATCCTATTGGATGTTAACGTTAAAAACAGTATCGAACCGGTAATTCACAACTGGCCAGGTATGGGAAATACAGGAGAAACGCTTCTCGTGAGGAAGGAAGGGAATGATATCGTGTATTTAAACGACCTTCGCCATAAGCAAGGGGCTGCCTTAAAACTTACCAGTTCTATTGATTCAACTCCAGATATTCCCGCAGTTCTAAGCTCCCGTGGAGAAGAGGGGATTAAAGAGTCAAAGGATTATCGAAATGTTCATGTGCTTTCAGCATATCGGCATATTCCTATTCTTAACTGGGGACTTGTGGCAAAACAGGATTTAACAGAGGCGTTTGCCTCAATAGAAAAATTAAAAAACCGCGTTATCGTGCTGATATTTATCTGTATCACTGTTGTTATTGCTATCGGGATTTCATTCACGAACCGGATCACACAACCCATATTGCAACTTGCGCAGGGGGCGAAGGCCATTGCTTCGGGAAATCTTGACCATCGCATATCGGTTGTTTCGCAAAATGAGGTGGGCATTCTCGCACATGAATTCAATCAGATGGCAGCAAAATTAAAGGAATCATACTCCAACCTGGAACAAAAGGTGGAGGAACGAACATCACAATTATTACGCGCAGAACGCCTTGCGGCGGTCGGGGAGCTTGCGGCTGAGGTAGCCCATGAAATCAATAACCCGTTGGGCGGTTTACAGAATTTTGCCAGTATGCTTGAGAGCGAACCAGAAAACGCCCTGCAAACCAAGAAATACGCCTCTTTAATGCTGGAAGGACTCAAACGAGTTGAGGTGATAATAAAACGCCTTTTAACGTTTTCCAGACCCTATACACTCCATCTGTCTGAAAATAATATTAACACGGTCGTAAAAAATTCTATTGAATTTATAGAGCACAGGATTGAGCCTGGTCATGTGCTTATTTGTAAAGAACTCAACGAATCTCTTCCGCCCGTTTTTATCGATGCAGACCACGTTTCTCAGGTATTTATCAATGTTATGATCAACGCCCTTGAGAGTATGCCAAACGGAGGGAAACTTACGATAAAGACAGATGCTTGCGCCAAACATGAAGAATGTGTTAGTGTTTATATTACTGATACAGGATGCGGTATTCGTGGTGAAATTATGGATAAAATATTCGAACCTTTTTTTACCACAAAGAATAAAGAAGGAGAAAAAGGGCTTGGTATGGGACTGGCAATTTCCAAAAGGATTATCGAAGACCACCATGGAGAAATCCATATAGAAAGTAAGGTGGGAATTGGAACTACATTTAGGATATGCCTTCCTTGTTGCAAGGCAGGGTAAAAATTTTCACCAAGATGCGGGTATCGCGCGACAACCCCCCTTCGTCTCCATTTTCTAAGGGGGATTATTGCGGTCGTCCCCATTAACAAAGGGGGATTTAGTGGGTTGTAATTCGGTGCGCTATGCTCTGTGGTAAAAAGGTGTTTTAAAATGAAAAACAAAATTCTTGTTGTTGACGATGAAAAACTTATGCGAGTATCCCTCGAAGACAAATTAATGAAAGAGGGATATGCGGTCACTTCTGTTACAAATGCAATAGAGGGACTTAAAATATCAAAAACCACCAACTTTGATGTGGTAATAACCGATCTGCGTCTGCCGAAGATGGATGGAATAGATTTTTTAAGGGAGATAAAAAAGTCATCTCCCGATACGGTTGTTATCATCATGACTGCTTACGGTTCTATTGAAAATGCTGTCACCGCCATGAAAGAGGGTGCGTATGATTATGTAACAAAGCCATTTCCCATGGAAGAATTGATCGTTAAACTCCAGAAAGCGCTCAAACATAAAGACGTGATTGCTGAGAATATCTTGCTGAAACAATGCGTCCTCAGCCAATACGGCTATGACAATGTGATTGGAAAGACCGAGGCAATGAAGCGTGTGTTTGAGATTATAAATACCGTGTCCAACCGCG
>JAGWZR010000110.1 GCA_018968795.1 Planctomycetota bacterium
AGTTTTCTAAATTAATTCCTTTTATTTTTTGGTTAAGGGAGTAGCGGCCATGCTTTTTTGATTTAATTTCTGAAATACCTCCGTTATTAAAAGTTGCTTCCGAAGAATTATAATAAAACTCTCCATCTGCATCGGTTGCGGCAAAACACAATGGAATAATTCTAGCTTTATCTTTGTTTAACGATGAATTAACTTCCAATATTTTGAATACATAAGGATTGGGGTCTAAAGCCAGCACCAAGCCTTCTTTACCCGCGGCAATTGCCATTGGTATAGTCGTATCACCTATATGCGCCCCTATATCAATTGCGAAACTTTCTTTTTTGATGAACTTCTTAAAAAAGTCTACTTTGCTTTGACTCATTTCCTTAGGCTGTTCAGCGGGATTTAACCACTGGGCAAATTTTACCTCACCCTCTTCCCGTAGAGAAAAACTTCTGACTTTGTAACCATACTCTTTAAAAGTTCTTTTTACTTTTCGTTTTTCGAGTATTTTTTTAAAAAAATTTATCATTTTTCTCCTTTAGAGCTATGCATAATGTTTGCGGTAGCAGCGAAGTGGGTTTTGGCGCTATCTCGAAACAGCGGAGATTGCTTGGCGGATACTTGATGGGCTTCCCACTTCTATCTGTGATGGGTTCTTTCAAAGAATGATCTTGAAAATCCAACGGATGATTGGGGATGTTATTGAGCAACTTGAACTCCCTAACCTGTTTTTGATCATCGTGGTCGAAGCTAATGCATACTTTACTGCCATAACTTATACTCCTTTCAGTTTGCGAATCATTCTGTTTGCACTATTGGTACTTGAATATGTGGGGCACAATTTCACATAACTCGTTTGTATTCGAACCGATTCGGATATACTCATAATTTGGGTGTATATCCGAAGTGCTTCGGATATTACAACTTTAGAATTTCTACTTCTTTTCACAATTGTAGCCACTCATCACCTCTATTCAAAGTAACATGTTTAAGCTTTACTCTGTTATTTACTGCTCTTCGCCTGATAATTCAGCAAACCACCCACACAGAGAATATCAACCTCACGAGAGGTTAATGTATGTGTTACTTTTATCTCCTTACTTTTCGCTATATTCTTTATCGTAATCTTACCTCCTGATTTCAACCTATTCCTAATATCAGGCATCTCAATAGTATCACCCTGATCGAGCAAATTGTAGTCATTCTCGTTCTCAAAAGTCAGCGGCAGGATACCAAAATTCACAAGGTTTGCACGATGGATTCGGGCAAAGGATTTGGCAATAACGGACTTTACCCCAAGATACATGGGCGCCAGCGCCGCATGCTCCCTGCTTGAGCCCTGACCGTAATTTACCCCACCAATAAGAAATCCTCCCCCTTTTTCCTTGGCGCGTTTAACAAATTCTTTATCCACCTTCTCAAACACAAATTCAGAGATGGCAGGAATGTTTGACCTCAACGGCAAAATCTTCGTCCCTGCGGGCATGATATGGTCGGTGGTAATATTATCCCCAACCTTTAACAGAACCTCTCC
Source organism: Planctomycetota bacterium (assembly GCA_018968795.1). Classification (GTDB taxonomy): domain Bacteria; phylum Planctomycetota; class Brocadiia; order Brocadiales; family Brocadiaceae; genus REEB58. Next base: position 1,520 of record JAGWZR010000110.1, read on the forward strand.
CTTTAGGACATCAGGCATAGGCTCCTTTTTCGGTAAAGGCTTTATGTTCGGTCCTCTAAGGATTGTTACATCTTCTGGTTTTTCCGAAGGAGGAATGATCATGCTATCGTCAATAACAAACTTTTTCAGCTCTTTAATAACTATCGGCTCGCCAAATTCCCTCGGATCAGTAATAACACCCTTAATTGCCGTTGCCACGGCAGTTTCTGGGCTGGACAAATAAACCTGAGCATCAGCCGTCCCGCTCCTGCCTTCAAAGTTTCTGTTAAACGCCCGCACCGAAACGCCGCCAGAAGGCGGGGCTTGCCCCATCCCGATACAAGGCCCACAGGCAACTTCTATAATGCGCGCGCCTGCGGCAATCATGTCCTCCAATGCGCCATTTTTAGTTACCATTTCCAACACCTGTTTCGAGCCGGGAGAAATGGTAAGGCTTACATCCGGATGCACCTTTCGTCCCTTTAACATCGCCGCAACCACCATAAGGTCATGATACGAGGAGTTCGTACAGCTTCCGATACAGACCTGATGAACCTTTATACCTTTAACTTCACTCACCTTGCAAACATTGTCCGGGCTGTGCGGTCTGGCAATCATCGGTTCTACCGTTGAAAGATCAATCTCTACAACTTCGTCGTACTTTGCGCTTGGATCTGTCTTTAAAGGCTTCCATACATTTTCTCTTCCTTGCATCTTTAAATACTTTTTTGTTTGCGCATCACTGGGAAAGATTGACGTAAGCGCCCCAAGTTCAGCTCCCATATTGGTAATCGTGGCGCGTTCTGTTACGGTAAGTGTTTTAATTCCTTCACCTCCGTATTCAAATATTTTACCTACTCCACCCTTTACCGTTAACCTCATCAATAATTCCAATATCACGTCTTTTGCCGTTACCCATGGCTTCAACGCACCACTGAGTTTTACTAGCACTACCTTTGGCACGGTAACATAAAACGGACCTCCGGCCATAGCAATAGCTACGTCAAGCCCGCCAACGCCAATGGCCATCATACCCAACCCGCCACATGTGGGTGTGTGACTATCTGAACCCAGCAAGGTTTCTCCCGGTACGCTGAACCGTTCCAAATGCACCTGATGACAGATACCGTTTCCGGGCTTGGAAAAATAAATACCGTATTTTTTTGCAAAGCTTTGAAGGAACAAATGATCGTCAAAGTTTTCAAAACCTGTTTGGAGTGTATTGTGGTCAACGTAACTTACCGAAAGTTTCGTCTTCACTCTTGGTATACCCATGGCTTCAAATTGTAAATAGGCCATCGTTCCGGTGGCATCTTGTGTAAGGGTTTGATCGACAGAAATAGCGATCTCCTCTCCGACTTTTAGCTTGCCAGAAACAAGATGCGAACTGAAAATTTTTTGTACTATATTTCTCCCCATTTTAGCCCTTTCGTTCGTCAATTAAAAACAATATTGAATATGGAAAATCCCGGCGCTACTGGTTTTTTTTAAAACAAATACAATGTAATTACAAAAAAAATCCCACCGTTTTTAGGCGGTGGGATTATGTTAAATAAATCTTAAAATTATTTCAAGGTAATTAGTATCACCTGTGCCTTGTTGGGAGTCTTACCAGCCCTTTAGTTCCAAAGAGTAATATTTCAATATTTTGTGGTAAAAATGTTTTACTAAAATTATGCGATTTGTTTGGACCATGACAAGATTGGCAGGTAATCAATTCCTTAGTAATCAAGCCTTGTGCACGTAGCTCTAAGACCTTACCAAAGATCGACCCTTTGCCTGTATTTAACTGAGAGTGCTCTGGACCACCGATATGACACTTTTCACAGGCATCGTGCGTCCTTGCTTCAGCCACCGAAAACTTGTGGCTTGGATGGCATGCATCACAGCTTCCACCGGTCCTGTCGAACTCGAAGCTTAGACCTAACTTGTGACAGTCTTTACAGCCCTTAATATCTAATAATTTTGTGCTAATTACATCAAAACGATTTGGCGTAGCCACCACATGACCTTTGATATGCGCGCTCTCGCGGAAATCAACAAATTGATTCTGGTGACATTCGCCACACGTACTCGCCGAAACATGTCCTCGTTTCCTTGCAATGAAACGGTGGTCGTTTCCATGACAACTGATACACGTTACCCCTTTAATAGCATGGACACCTTTTGTCCATTCCTTCACGACTTCTGGCGTCGCTAGTTTATGGCAGGCGAGGCAATCTGTTTCCTCGTATGTACCAAATGGCTTAATCTTTTTCGCTGCATACGCCTTGAATAAATCACCCGGCATGTGTGGATGAACAACACCCAAGTGACAATCCGTACATTCCAGCTTTTCTGGTATAGCGCCGTGTGTACCGTGCTTATTACCTTTCAAAACAAATTCAATATGAGCCTTATCTTTTGTAAAACCTTGTGAATGGCAACGGACACAGTTTCCGTTCAAAATCTTAAGGCTATCCTCAGCAATCTCAATAAAAGCGCCATCCGTATAGGCCTGAAACGAATGCATTAAAGAATCATGCGTCCCATCGCTGAGTTTTGCATGGGCGTAACCTTTTAATCCAGGACCTACGTGACAGGCATGACAGTTTTCGACGTGTTCATTATGGTGCTTTGACGCCTTAAATGAATCGTAGTGAATCTTCATTTCATGACAGCTTGCGCAAAACTCGCTCTTCTCTGAATAATGGTAAACCTTAGTTATGGTAACAAAAAAAACAACCAACACGATTATGGTGAAGAAGCCTACGAGTTTTTTTCTTCTCTGAACAAATTCCAACAACTGCTTCAACCGCTCCATAAATTCCTCCTAATTATCTTTTAAGTGAAAGCCTTCGCTCTTGTATAATTATTTAGTTATCTATAAATACATTCGACGTATCAAAAAGTTCGAGGATTCTACCACAAAATTAATTAATGTTCAAGTCATTTTTATTGGTACTTTACCCAAGAATTACTATGCGGTTTTTCTGTACTTCTGCGCCAGCAATGCTATTTCGCCATGTACAACGGCTGGGGTAACCAGAAATGAGGCTTCGCCTTTATTGGAAGGCAAATGGTACATCGCATCAAGCATAAAATCTTCAAATATTGCCCTTAATGCCCTTGCGCCTGTTTTCTTCTCAAATGCCTTTTTGCTAATCTCCACTAATGCTTCATGAGAAAATTCCAACTTGGAATCTTCCATCTCAAAGAATTTTTGATATTGCTTGACGAGGGCATTCTTGGGTTCCGTCATAACTCTGACCAGGTCTTCTTGCGTCAGAGGCATTAATGGGGCAACGATCGGCAGTCGACCGATAAATTCCACAATCATCCCGAAGTCGATAATATCTTCAACTTCTATTTTATCAAGGATTTTACCCAGAGATTCGCCATCATTACTATTAATCTTACTGGCATCAAATCCAATATTTGTTTTCCCAATTCTCCTTCTAATAATCTCCTCTATCCCGGTAAAGGTACCACCGCAAATAAAGAGAATATCCTTCGTGTCCATCTGAATATATTGTTGCTCTGGATGTTTTCTCCCGCCCTGCGGAGGCACGTTAGCCACGGTACCTTCCAGCATCTTCAGTAACGCCTGTTGCACCCCTTCTCCAGAGACATCCCTTGTGATGGACGGATTAGGACTTTTCCTGGCAATTTTATCAATTTCATCAATATAAATAATCCCTTGCTGGGCACGTTGAAGATTAAAATCCGCAGTTCTTAACAATGCCAACAATACGTTTTCTACATCCTCCCCCACATACCCAGCCTCAGTAAGCGTGGTTGCGTCTGCAATCGCAAATGGGACGTCAAGTATCCTGGCAAGGGTGCGCGCCAGTAAGGTCTTCCCGGAACCGGTAGGCCCAATAAGCAGTATATTACTTTTTTCTATTTCAACTCCGCCGTTACTAGCATTGGTAATTAAACGCTTATAATGGTTATAAACTGCAACGGCAAGCGTCTTCTTTGCTTTATCCTGGCCTATGATATATTCGTCTAATCGCTCCTTAATCTGTACCGGTGTGGGTGTTTTCCCTACAGGTTTGGACGGAACCTGCTTTGTGTCCCTTTTAAGAAGCGTGTGACATGCATCTACACACTCGTTACAAATGAAAATATCAGTATCGCCTTGAATCAAACGGCTTACCGCATTGTGGCTTCTTCCACAAAAGGAACAACTCTTCTTACTTTCAATGGCCTTTTTAGCCATCTTCTATACCTCATAAAAACAAGAGTGAACCACTCCCCAGCCTAAAGGCTGGGGCTTCAGGTAAAAACCCATGAATGGCCTCCGCTTCGCTCCGGGCAGCCATTCATCCCCAAGCTCAAAAGCTTGGGGTTTTCTGGCTGATTTTATAAAAATATCATCAAAAAATATGAAGCAATAATATCAAACAATTTTAAAAGATGCAAACTCTTTTTAACGTCTATTCTCAGATAAAGAGACACCTTGCCAATAGAAAAATTGTACTTTGAGGTAATAATTAATATTGCATTTTAAATTTATTATTGGTATACTTTTCTTTTAACTTTCACAATATTCACCTTAACATTTCATTCAGAGGTTACATGGCAAACGGGTTTAGCGGAAAGAAAAAACACAGGTTAAATAGGACAAAGTATCTCTTAAAAAGACGCAGAAGAAGACACGAAAACGGTTAATCATCTTTAAAATTTAACTCTTAGTTTTTAAAGACGGATTCACGATTCCATTAAAATTGCACAGTATTAATCCGCGTCACATTTGCAATTGTTTCCCGGATTCTTTCGTAGCTCATTTTCATTAAATTACCACTTCACCAGTCGCTTTACGTATCCATTCCCGAGATACTCTATCCCGTTACCTGTAACTCGCAGCCCAGTATTTCGTTCTAATATATTCCGAAGCTTTCTTAACCATTTCCATACCGCCCTTGCGTTCGCAGACATGAGTCTATTACTCCATTCAAGTAGTTTTTCAAGACTATTTTCCGCAGTAAAGTACGGAGCAGGTCGGTCAGTCAGCCAATAATCATCGCGTACCACACCTTTTTGTTTCGCCAACTCATAAAGCTCTGTGCCAGGGAATACCATAGCCTCAGAAACCGAAACAAAGTCAGGACGCACGCCTTCAATCATTCTTACCGTATCATCCACCGTTTTGTCATTTTCGCCGGGATTGCCTATCATCAGGAGCATCTTTGTCTTCATGCCAACTTGCTTTGTAAGCTTAAAGGCATGAGCAATCTGCTCTGGCGTGGTCTTTTTCTTGATTGCCTTTAGCACGGTCTCCGACGCGGATTCTACGCCGAACGAGATGCAATAGCATCCTGCGCGAATCATCCAATCGAGCATATCTTCCCAGATAAAATTTACCCGCGTCTCGCAGTCCCACACGACATCCAATTTCCTGTTGATGATTTCCTTACAGAGGTCAATGACCCTATTCTTATTAACGGTAAATATATCATCTGCAAAATTGAAGAACCCGCATCCAAATTTTTTAGACAACAACTCCATTTCGTCTACAACATTCTTTGCAGACCGTATCCTCCATCTTTGCCAAAACGACGGAGTCGAGCAGAACTGACAACTACCCACACACCCACGGGTAGAAACAATCGGAACAAATCTCAAATCTTGCAAGGACTTGCCATTCCAATTTCCTTCAAGTATTTCATATCCTGTATATTTGTCAAAGTCGAAATATTTATATGC
>JAGWZR010000111.1 GCA_018968795.1 Planctomycetota bacterium
CCGTCTCTTCTTTGAGAAGTTGAAATGCTATATCAAGAGGCATTGGATCACGGTAATGACGCTTTGATGTAATAGCTTCAAAGAAATCAGCTACAGCAATTATTTTGGCGCCAAGAGGAATCTCTTCCGCCTTAAGTCCATTTGGATAACCGCTTCCATTAATTTTTTCATGATGCGATCCAGCAATAGCAGGGATTTCCTTATAAATACCTTCAAAATGTATTTGTTCCAATATTTCTTTAGTTTTTCCTGAATGAGTTTCTATTTCTTTACGCTCTTCGATATCCAGCTTACCTGGTTTCATTAAGATGGAGTCTTTGATACCTATCTTGCCATAATCATGCAGTAATGCGGCTACTCGAATCATTTCGCAGTAATCTTTTGACAAGCCTAATTCATGACAGATTCCTAGCGCATATTCTGTAACTTTTTCAGAATGGCCTGCCGTCAATGAGTCACGAGCATCGATACTGGCTGCTAAGGTCAGCAGTATGGATTGGAATTGGCGTTGTTTAGCCTCAAAAAGGATGCAATTATGAATACTTATCCCAATTTCAGGCGCAACACCCATAAGCAAACTAATATCACTCTGGATCAATGGCTTTTTTGTATTTATATTGTCTACTGCGAGAATTCCTAGTGACTTTCCTTCGTGGATTATTGGACAACAGATAAAGGATTTGGTTCCCATTTTTTTAGCAAATTCCAAACTATGTGGGGAAAGGACAGTCTCGATATCGTGGACATCATTTATCAAAAAAGGTTCTTGCTCACGAAAGGAGACAACAAATACACCTTTTGATTCCGGTCTATCTAAATGAAATGAGGTATTTTTCAGCATATTTAACTGTTCAGCAGTGTAGCCAAAACCAATGCGAAACGACAACATACTTCTCTCCTCATTTGCTAAAAGGATCAGGCCTCGGTCGTAGTAAAGTCGCTTTTCTAAAACTTGCATAACATTCGATAAAATACTATCGATGTCCATCTGCTTACTAAGAGACAGACCTATCTCATTTATCATTAGGGAATTGTTATAATTTACGTCAACCTGTTCTATAAGCTTATCGGACGAATCCCTGAGGTTGTCTATGGCTGCATTTAATTCCCTTTTTTCGAGGATTACAGCATAGAGAGTTAATAAAAAAACAACAAAAACAGAAAATGGTAAAATTGTTATCAGCGTAAACAAAGAATACATGAAATAAGAACCGATGCTTACGGCGGGAAAAAACACGGCAGCATAATTTCTTATTTTTTTCCAGAAGGAGGCAGACGATTGTTTCCAGGAAATAATATAACGGCAGATACTTTCCCCTCTGAATAAGCACTCTGGATGATCTATTTCCGGGAGTCTATAGTTAAAAACCGTGGCAATAGCTTCCCAAAAACCGATTCTATTTTCACATTGGAATGGTTTTTCGCAGACGCCCTTATGTGGGACAACAGTAATTTCCACCTTATTGGTTCCTATTTTCGCTGATTTATAGATTGCCGATTTAGTGAAATTAAGTGCATACCTCCCTACAATCTCATAAGCTTTTGCTGGACCAACAAGACCGAGAATATACTGTCTCATTATCCCTATGGCATCTGGTGACGCCGCATATCTGCCTGCTTCTCTAGCAATATTTTTATTTCCCGTTAGTTTTACCAGCCTCTCGTAAAACAAGTCCACTTGTTCCTGAGTAAACCAATGGCCTTCGTCTGTAACCTGGTAAGGTTCTATCCCGGCATAATGTAATAATTCACTCAGATTTATATAACTGTAGTTTCTTTTAATAAGCTTTATATAGGTATCTATTATCCTGCTATTATATAAAAGCCTAGTATCTGTCTTTGATATTTCCATTCGGCGTATTAGGAGAAAACCATGTGAGTTTAAATTTCTTCACTATGATTGTGATTAAATAAATTATCCATGTATTTAAAGTAATGATCAGTATATTGTGTATTCAAAATCCATAGGGTGTGTATTTTTTCATAGGTAATAGACTGATTTTGGGCATAGCTGACCGGATAGAGGAGTATAGGGATGTTTTCTTGCTCATAATATTTTGACAGCATAGAAAGGCTGGCATAGAGTGTATTGCACGAGACATCTTTAGTGTCCAAGATGATGACATGGATACAATTCGTCAAATTAGACATGTTTAGGCCAATGTTTGAGATATTGACCATTATAACTGCTTTAAGGGAATCGTCTTTCTTCAGTGAAAAGAGATACCGTTCCCTTTTAAAACCAAGCTGTTGGTATTCTTTGCTAAGGGTATCACAATCGATTATGCTCGGTTCCAAATCTAAGGCATGAAGCATAAGACCACCGGATTCGTATTCATAAAAACTTTCCAACTCCAAAAGGTCATCGGGTTGTGTTTTAATTAATACCATTGTTTCTGGTAAATTCCACTGTTCGCAAGTTTTCGGAAAGGGGAAATAGGCGAAAGAATCTATAGAGCACTCCTTTGATTTATTAATTTCTCTGGCACAACCGCCAAAAACACGGTTAGGAAACTTATTGTCAGGTCTGAAATAACAGCTAACAAAATTCATACGGGTTGAATATAGGCGATGAAAATCGTTTATGTAACGTTCAACCTGTTTTAACACAACAAGTCCGGATTTGCTGTAACCCGACCTGCTGGCGGCATGGTGATGAATTAACCATGTATTCTCATAAAAACGGACTATAGATATATGCCCTTGGATTGTACCTTTGTCTTGATATACGAAATGTCTGGCTATATGGGGATTTTGGACATAAAGCTTCTCATAAGTTTCTTTAAACTTTTCCTTGTCAGTGTGCATAAGGGCATATTTTTTAGGATAGATAAAGCCTGTCTCAAAAAAGAATTTCCATAGAGCGTTTGTATCCACCCTGTTGCAGACATAGGACTTTTTATTTGCCACCTGATGCAAAAGACCTGAAAGCCTAACTTGTTCTTGTATGTCCATGTCCAAAATGGTTATTCCACATTTTACATAAGTTTTTTCATCTTCAACTTTACAAACATTTCTGTTCACGATCTGGACTTTACATTTGATCTTAAAATCATGTGCAAATTCTATATGCAGTTCCGAAATAATCAGACCCGGTAAAAGCACAGAACTATCAAGGTATTCCTCCACTAAAAAGCCGGAACCTGAAAGATCTTCAACTTCCAGGTTGATCATCTTTTGCGTGAGAGGATGTACGAAGATAATATTTGGTGACGGTGACAGTTTATGTCTTACGCTTCGGAATTCTTTTGGTTTGAATCTGGGCATCTGATTATTTACAGGTTCTAACACAAAGGTCCTTATTGTTTGGTCGCAGGTTTGTCTAATTATTTTGCATTCCCCAGAATAGAGGATATCTTGTCTATTTTTGAAGATAATATACACCGCATGTTCAGGATTAACCCAGCAGAATGACTGGGGTGGCACAGCCGATACTTCTATACAGAAGGAGACGGCACTAAAGTTCTGAAGAAATCCGCAAAATATTACACTGTTTTGAATAAAATCAACCTGAATACCTTTGCATGAATGCCTTCTTACCTTGCGATGGCCGAGTTCATAACAAATTTCAGGAAGGGTGAAACTAATTCTTTCCTCACTTATTCCCTTTAAGTCAGCTTTAACAAGAATAAGTTTCAGACCATCGGTAAGGAGGAAGTTGAGAAATTTATACGAATTTAGTTTTTGTTTAAATCCTGCCGGTTCAGTCCAGAGACAATCTAAACTATTTTCAAGACATGGTTGAGGTTTGGCTTGAAAGGATATGATCGTGTCATATTTTGGGTGCCTGAAATTTATAAGAATTGTACCACCTTGAAAATTAATATAGTTCAGGAGGTTTAGTAGATGTTTTTTATTAACCTTCTTTTTTTCTTCTAGGTTGCTATCTAAGCTGGCGTTGTGAAATAATTGAACGATTCTTCGGAGATCATCCATTGCTTAGCTTCGATCAAAATTGTTTGTCTGTTTTTGTCAATGCTCTTTGTTAAACCCTTGTGTCGTTTAAGATGTTTTTAATTCTATAGCTATTTAGTGTTGATGAATCAAAATCGTCCTAGTTTAAAAAAACGATTTGATATATCCCTTCTTTTATTTAATGGGTAAGCAATTTCTAAGGGGAAATTGTACAATGGTAATACGAACCTTCAAGTTTTTTCTTGAGTATGTTTTGATCTAGCAATCAATTGATTTCTTTACATAGTTAGTATTATTCAACTTTATTGTAGCTTTGAGTGTGGCAGTGAATTAGTCTGTAGCATAGACAAATTATAAATTACTGCTGCGATGTTGATTGCTCTGCTTCTTCTGGGTGTGTTGTTTCCTCCACTGCTGATTGCTCGCGCACATTTTGCCCCTCTTTTGTCTTTCGTTCTGCTTCTGCTCTTTCCTTGGCTACGGCTTCTGTCTCACGTTTTTTTTGCCGGCGTTTTTTCTCTGCTTCCCGTATGTCATGTTCAAGTTCCTTGTTTAAGTTATCTGCGTCTGTTTTTGAGTCGTCAACGTAGAATTTTGGTGAAGTCTTAAATTCTATATTAACTCGGTCACTACCGCAGCTCAGGAGTAACAGCGGGAGGATGCCAAACAATAGTATTTGTAAAAGATGACCATGGGTATGCATATAAATTCTCCTCTCATGATTGTATTGTTCTATGAAGTATCTTTAGTTTGTAAGTTTTTATCTACGTTTCAAATTTCAAATCCTCTTCAGTCCTCCTTTGTTAAAGGGAGATATAGAGAGATTATTTGGCTTATAGCTACGTTGTGCGATGAATGTGTTTCCCTAATAGGCGTTGTATGTTCTCTATAGAGGGATGCTTAATTACTCCCTTTTCGGTAATAATTGCCGTGATGTTTTTTGCAGGAGTGACATCGAAGGCTGGATTGAAGACATTGACCCCCTCCGGCGCCGTCCTTTTGCCGAATCCATGAGTAACTTCTTCTGGTGAACGCTCTTCAATGGGGATATCATTTCCTGACTTTATGCTTAAATCAAAGGTCGAAACGGGCGCGGCAACATAAAAGGGGATGCCATGTTCTTTTGCCATGATGGAGACGCTGTACGTGCCGATTTTGTTGGCAGTGTCACCATTAGCGGCAATCCGATCCGCGCCCACGATTACACATTGTACCTTTCTCAATTTCATCACGTGCGCCGCCATGTTGTCGCATATCAGGGTGACGTCGATTCCTGCATGCATAAGCTCCCACGCCGTTAACCTCGAACCTTGCAATAGCGGCCGTGTTTCGTCCGCATACACCTTGATGTGTTTGCCTTGTTCTTTGGCCTTAAATAGAACGGCTAGGGCAGTCCCATAATCTGCGGTAGCCAATCCTCCGGCGTTACAATGGGTCAGAATACCACTGCCATCTTTGATAAAGTCAGCGCCATTCTCCCCGATCTGCCTGCAAATAACTTTATCTTCGTTTTGTATCTTGAGCGCCTCTTGTAATAAAGCCTCTTTTATTTCTTGAACAGATTTGTTTTTGTTTTCTTGTGCAACGCGTTCCATCCGGGCAAGCCCCCAAAAGAGGTTGACCGCCGTAGGCCTGGATGAGCCTAAGTAGGTTGTTACATGCTTGAGTTCTTTTAAGAATGTATCCGCATCCTTCACTTGTATTTCTTTAATACCCAAGACTACACCCATGGCGCCTGCGATGCCAATAGCCGGCGCACCCCTTACCATGAGCGTCTTAATTGCATGCCAGATACTTTTTAGATCCTCACAATAGACAAATTTTAATTCAGTGGGTAATAAGGTTTGGTCGATGAGTCGGATGCGACCGTTGATGTCTCCTTCCCATTCGATAGTTGGTAATGGCATTTTGTCTCCCTAAACAGTATTTAGAATTGTTGAAATTTGCTACAGCCAACATCTTTTCGGCAGTGTTTTATTGAAACCATAAAATTCTAAATCCAAATGTTTGAATTACTAAAACGGATTGTTTAGAACTTAGAATTTTCTTTACATTCTCTACAATTTTATATTTCCATTATTATAATCCAAGTTCTGTTCGTATCTCTTTATCCTTTTCTGCGACTTCGTCTGCAAGTCTCTTTTTATATAAAACAATCTTCTGCCTCAATTTTGGGTCTGATACGCTTGCTATCTGGACTGCTAATATCGCGGCATTGATTGCCCCGGATTTCCCAATACCCATGGTAGGCACAGGAATTCCCGACGGCATTTGAATCATGGAAAGGAGCGAATCCAGTCCACCCAGTCCAGTGGTTGACATGGGAACGCCAATAACAGGAATGGGTGTTAAACTCGCAATGACCCCAGCCAAATGCGCTGCCCCTCCAGCGCCAACAATAATTACTTCATATTTTTTTTCTGCCTCAACTGCGTATGCTTGGACTCTTTCTGGTGAGCGGTGGGCTGATATGATGTTAACGTCAAAATCTACCGCAAATTCTTTCAGTATATTTATGGACTCCTTCATCGTTGCGAAATCTGAATCGCTGCCCATTACTATTCCAATTTTTTTGTTTGCCATTGCTTTACCTATAAATGATTTTATGTTAATAAAGAATTATATATTTGTGTAATAAAATTTGGAAAGAATGCCGATAAGGTATTTGTTGCTAATTTCGTATGCTTGCGAAGGCGATTTAGGTATGGAATGCGATGCGGCTTGTTTAAGAGATAGCGCGCTGCGGCTGCTTTATTGACATTCCCACTTTCGGTCACCATGTTTTCATGAATCTCCATATCTTCGTCTACTCCATCCGAGACCGCGCGTATGCTGACAAAAGGAATTCCTGTAGCGTTTGCCCGTTCTGCTATCGCAAAAGATTCCATATCAACTGCTATTGCAGAAGTTTGGACTCCAATAAATTTCTTGGCTGAAGACTTATGGATTATTTTATCAACAGAAAATATATCTCCGCAATGTGCTTTAATATTGTCTGAACTACTTAATTTAACAGCCAGTCCAACGGTTTGGGGATCACAGGTGAGTTTTGAATCAATTTGGATTTTTTCTTCAAATATTTCCTGCGATGAATGCAAGATATGTTTTCCTATGATTAAATCTCCAATACAAACGTCAGGGTTTAAGCTACCTGCAAAGCCAGAGGAAATCATTAACTGAATGCTAAAACATTTTAATAAGTGTTGAACGGTCTCAGGTACGTTTTTACTTCCTATTCCTGTCTGAATAAGA
>JAGWZR010000112.1 GCA_018968795.1 Planctomycetota bacterium
CCATGTCGTCTTATGGTTGCGATGCCCCCGATTTACGCTTCGGTATAAAGATAAAAAATATAACTGATATAGCTCAGACATCAAACTTCAAAGTATTTTTAGATACGATCAAATCAGGTGGACAGGTGAGGGGTATTAACGCAACTGGCTGCGGTAATTTTTCAAGAAAAGATATTGACGATTTAACCACCTTCGTTGGCCAATTTGGAGCCAAAGGACTCGCATGGTTCAAGGTAGAAGAAAACGGTCTATCCTCTTCGATAACAAAATTCTTTTCCACAGAAACCCAAGAAAAGATACAACGGCGCATGGATGCAAAAAAGGGAGACCTGCTCCTTTTTGTCGCCGACAAACCCAAGGTAGTTTCCCAGTCGCTTGCACAACTCAGGTTGCATCTCGGCCATAAAAATAAGCTCATAAACACCAATGATTTCAACTTCTCATGGGTTGTAGATTTTCCATTGTTCGACTACAATGAAGATTTAAAGCGCTATGAGGCGCTTCATCATCCGTTTACCGCTCCCCATCCTGACGATCTTCCACTTATAGAGGAAAGACCTTTGGAGGTAAAAGCGCGCGCATATGACCTGGTGCTTAACGGCGTAGAACTCGGCGGCGGGAGTATCCGCATTCATACACCAGAGGCGCAAAAAAGAGTCTTTCGTTTACTGGGGATAGACGATGAAAACGCATACAAAAAATTTGGATTCTTACTCGATGCGCTGAAGTACGGCGCTCCCCCTCACGGCGGAATTGCGCTAGGGGTAGATCGTATGGTTACGCTCTTATTACAACTTGACGATATTCGTGAAGTAATTGCATTCCCCAAGACACAGAAGGCCACCTGTCTTATGACGAATGCACCATCAGAAGTTGATGCGCAACAACTCAAGGAATTGGGTATACGGCTGGTATAATCCAAAGGCTAAAGGTGATTCTACATTTGATATGTATCTTTAATTTTTGATTTCTACAGTTTTGATTCAAATTAAAATGAAAATACTGATTATAAGGATTTTAAATCCAAAGAGATAAACCTATGAAACGACAAATGCTCATGTTCCTTATTGGGGCTGCCTTCATGATACTTTTAGCCTCCATTAGCTTTCTTATCTACATAAAACGTTTGCACCGTTCAATATCCTACTTTCAAACGGCGGGACAATATGTACAACAAGGCAAACTTGATGAGGCTGTTGTCATTTTAAAAGATACCCTGAGTAAAAATCCCCGAAATGCCGAGGCCCATGCGGCATTGGGCATGATCTACAACAAAAAAGAATTACTCGATGCCGCACTTTCAGAGTTGAAGATAGCCCTCACAATAAAACCCGACCTTATTAACATTTATCAGGAAATGTACCTGATTTACAAGAAAAAGGGTATGGAAGATGAGGCTAAACGAGCTCTAAATTCTTACGAAAAACTGAAAGGAAGCAAATAAAATTCATTTTCCTGATCAGCTCAAACCTGTTATTATTTATGCTATGAAAAAATATCTGATAGTATTCTTCCCAATTCTTATCATAACTAGCATCATCAGCATGCAAGCCCTCTTTGCCGACAAAGACGAAGAGGCAAATAAATGCTACCTGGATGCATACAACCTCTATAAATTGGGCAAATTAGACCAATCCATGGAAATGTTGAAAAAAGTTGTAACCATTAGTCCAGACCATGCAGAGGCACATTTTGGTATGGGAAGCATCTACTTCCGGCAAAATATGTTTGATGACGCTGTTAAGGAATTTACAAAAGTCACCAGGATAAAACCAGAATACGTAGAGGCATATCAACGACTCTGGTTGGCATACAAAAAACTTGGCATGAATGATAAGGCGGAAGAAGAGCTTCAAAAATATAAAAAATTAATCGAGGAACGCATGCAGACATTGGGAGGCGGTACGCCACAGGTAGCAAAGCCTGTCACTCCCCCTTCACAAAGGGAAGAAGAAAAACCAAAACCGGAAGAATCTAAGCCTCCGGAACCAAAAGTGGTATCGCCGCAACCCGCAGAAACAAGACCTCCATTAACAACCGTACCAGAGACCAGAGTTACAGAATCCAGACCTTCGGAAATAGAAACCAAAGTGGAAAAACCCATAGTGACAAAACCTGTAACACCGCCTCAGGAAGAAGCCAGACCCCCTGCCGTTGAATCAAAGCCGTCTGTTGTAAAAGCCAAACCGGTTGAAACAAGACCAGTCGAGACGCCCAAACCGCCTTCAGAAAGGAAGTCCGCCACAAGCCTTGACTCAGAATACAAGTCTCCCTATATAAAGGTAGATAAAAAAGACCCTGCGTATACCAATCTTTTTAAGCCATTTCAGAAAATGGGATCCTTGTTTCAGAGTCCTCTTAAAAAGAAGAGTACTGCAAAATTTAAGAAATCTCATTTGGGTAAGTTTATTAAAGGCTTCATTTACTACATCGTGGTCGTGCAAATCTGGTTATGCATTGTCGCATCTCTATGTGTATACTTCCGCAAAACCAAAAAAGAATAAGTTATAATAAATAACCGCGAAAAGAAAGTCGTCATTGCAAGGGCATCAGCCAGAAGTATCTATGAACTCACCGTAAATCCCCCTCCAGCTCTCTTCGGTAATCCCCCATTTCATTCTTGACATAAACTCGCAGGTATTGTATCTTCGCGCTTGTATAATCCTGATATAACCAAGTGTAAACAAGCAGATTATGAAGTTTCTCATCATAGAAGATAATCCAACAGACCGGAAAATACTCTTATGGACGTTGCAGAAGAAATTCCGCGACTCCGAGTTTGTGAATGTAATAGGGCAAAAGGATTTCTATGAAGCAATCTCCCAGCATGATTTTGATATGGTAATAACCAATTATCATCTTGCGTGGACGGATGGACTCTGGATTCTAAAGACAATCAAGGGTCGAGTTCCTTATGTCCCTGTAATAATGGTCGCTGACACAGAGAACGAATCAGTGGTCGCTGAGGGTATGAGGTCTGGTCTAGATAGTTTTGTTATCAAGACACACCTAGACTCTCTCCCTGCGCAGATAAATGAAAGTCTGGAAAAAGCCAACTTACGCAAGATGTACGATGAAGTCCGTTCTTTTCTGAATGACGCCGGCGATGCAATATTTGCGGTTGACACCGAAGGGAATCTGCTGAATGTAAATAAAATGGCAGAGGCGCTTACCGGCTACGCAAGAGAAGAACTTTTAACTATGAACTTTGTTCAACTCCATCCTAAAGCGGAAATTGAAAGGATTGTTACTGCTTTTAAAGAAGGCATGAGGAGGGGGTCTGGCTCGGTAAACGATACGCTAATGTTAAGAAAAGACGGCAAAACTGTTCCGATAGACATAACGGGAAGCGTTATTGAATTTGGCGGCAAAAAGATAGGGCAGGCAATAATCAGAGATATCACCGATCGCAAACTCATTGAACGACGTCTGGCGGTACAGTATGCCGTTGCGCGTATATTGGTAGAATCCTCATCTCTTAAAGAAGCTGCCCAAAAAATTCTTCAAGCTATATGTGAATACCTAGAATGGGATTTAGGCGATCTCTGGAGCATAGACAAAAAAACTAACATGCTCTGTTGTGTCGAAATCTGGCATAAGCCGTCAGTAAAGGTTACAGAATTTGAGGCGCTTAGTAGACAAATCACCTTTTCACCAGGTATTGGACTACCGGGCAGAATCTGGGCCAATGGCAAACCTAGCTGGATTCCCGATGTCGTTTCTGACACAAACTTTCCACGAGCGCCAATTGCCGCCAAAGAAGGACTGCGTGGGGCATTTGGTTTCCCCATTCTGATTGGAAGCGGAATATTTGGCGTCCTCGAATTCTTCAGTCACGAAATACGACAACCCGACGAGGAACTGCTTAAGATGATGACTGCCATCGGCAGCCAGATCGGTCAGTTCATCGTGCGAAAGCAGGCGGAGGAGACCCTCCAATATAGATTAGATTTTGAAAAAACCATCGCTCGTATCTCCACGAGATTCGCCAATCTTTCGGACTTTAACAATGCTATTTTTGCTTCGTTAGCCGATATTGGCCGATTGTGCAATGCTAGCAGGACATGCCTCTTTCAGTTTCGTGATAACGGTGCTATTATGGATAATACCCATGAATGGTGTAGCGAGGAGGTCAAACCCGAAATCCAGAATCTTCAAAATATCTCTTCCGCAATTTTCCCGTGGTGGATGGCAAATTTGCACGCCGGTAATGTCATTCATATAACCGATACCTCCAAAATGTCTCCTGAGGCTTCCGCCGAAAAGGAGAATCTGGAAAAATTTGGCATCAAGTCACTGCTGGCATTGCCAGTGTATACTGAAAAGAAATTGGTAGGATTTGTTAGTCTTAACAATGTTGTGAAAGTTGGAACATGGCATGAAGAATATACTGATCTGCTCCGCATCATGGCAGAAATCATAGGAGGCGCAATCGCGCGCAAACAGGCAGAGGCTACTATAACCCAAATGGCATTCCATGATGCCCTTACTAAACTACCCAACCGAAATCTGCTTCAAGACCACTTACAGATGGCTATAGACAGTGGAAAACGTAATGAAAAAACTGCGGCTGTTATGTTCCTTGACCTAGATGGTTTCAAAAATATTAATGACTCTTTTAATCATCATACGGGAGACTTGCTGCTCAGGGCTGTCGCAGAGCGGCTGATACAACGTTTGCGTAAAAGTGATACGGCATGCCGCATGGGCGGTGACGAATTCACGGTTATCCTCCCTGACCTTACTCATGCCCAAGATGCCGCTATTGTCGCACAAAAAACGCTCGATAATTTGAGCCAACCCTATCAGATCGAAGGTCATGAAATCCATACCACCGCCAGCATAGGCATCAGCCTCTACCCATCAGATGCAGATAATCCGGATGATTTGCTTAAAAAAGCTGACATCGCCATGTACCGCTCCAAAAAAGAAGGCAAAAATACGTATCGCTTCTTCAAAGACGAATATGTATGAATAACCATGAGAAGCTAATAAGGTCTTGATTTAGGTAAATACTCAAAAAATTTGATTTTTATTAACAACAAATTAGAATATAATTCATTCATAAAAGGCAAGGCTTTAAATCTTTATTTAAAAACCCTGGGAAACACTTGTAATTTTGCGAATACCTGTTTTCATATGATCTATCAAGTCGCCTTAACAAAGTAAATATTTATTTGGTAAAACGGGAGCCGATGTGAAACTTTCTGATGTACTAACCAAAGAACGTATAGTCATTAATTTACGGGGAAATGATAAATCAGATGCTCTGGGAAAATTAGTAAATGCGGCCAAGACTTCGGGAAAGGTAACAGATGAAGCCGACCTCCTAAAAAAGGTGCTTGAAAGAGAAAACATTAAGAGCACAGGAATAGGAGGCGGTATTGGAATCCCCCATGCTCAAACTTCCGGCGTAATCGATATTATCGCGTGCCTGGGCATTTCATCGCAAGGGATCGAATTCAATGCGCTCGATGGAAAACCCGTTCACTTAGTTTTTTTAATCGCTACAAAGGAGCGCACCAATAGCACATACCTCGGGCTTTTAAGCCGAATAGCCCGTTTATTCATCGATGAACCATTTAAACAAAAAATCATTACATCTACCTCACCTGAAGAAATCATGAGACTTATCATCGAAAAAGAAACCGAATAAGGCTTCATGGGAGAGAAAGGGCAAGAAGGAGTTATTACTATGCATTCCATGCATTTTTCCAGCCAGACGATTGTTTTTTTATTGATACTCTTTTTTGCACTTCTTATTGTTTCTGCCTTTTTTTCACTAACCGAAACGTCCCTTTTTTCTATTAACAAGATACGATTGGATTTTCTGATCAAACAGAGGAATAAGAAAGCCATCTCAATTTTCAATATTATTAACGAACCTGACAAACTTCTCAGTACCATACTCACAGGGAACAACATTGTCAACACCGTCGTGTCAACCATAGGAACAACGATCGCAATATATTACTTAGATGCGTGGGGGGTAATCTTGTCTCCAATTATTGTTGCCACTGTTTTACTCCTGTTTGGCGAGACATTCCCCAAGGTACTCGCAACCCAATTCCCCGACCAGCTCTCCCTGTGGATCATCAAGCCGTATGAGTGGGTACGATGGGTACTGTCACCCATTGTCACGTTAATTACGTACATTACCTATCTGGTTTTTAATTTATTCGGCGTTAAGATCGAATACAAGAAGACTATTTTCAGCCGTGAAGAGGTAAGACATATCATCAAGGAAAGCGGAGAAACGGGTGTATTGGCCGATGGCGAACATAAATTATTACACAGGGTATTTGAATTAAATGACAAGCTCGCAAAAGAAATAATGGTGCCGAGTCACAAGATTGTCGCTATAAATGCCGATATGAGTCGTGATGAAATAATCAGAATTGTTACCGAAGAAGGTTATACGCGGTATCCCGTGTATAAGAATTGTATTGATAATGTCATTGGTATCATTCATGCAAAAGCAATTATCAATATCCTGGTAAACAATCCACTCTTCGTCCTTGAAGACCTTATGATGGAACCTGTTTTTGTCCTGGAGGATAAAAAAATTAGCGCCATACTCACAGAATTTCAACAAAAGGAATTACACATTGCCATGGTCAAAGATACCAAAGGAGCTGTCTCTGGCCTCATTCAGATAAAAGACATCTTGAAGGTCATTTTTGGGGAGTTGCGGGAAAGAACTATACCAGAGTGAACTACAACGAGATATGAGTCCCCTTCTCATAATGCGCTAATATACTTCCATCATCCACGGGATATCTTCGCTGGCAAAGCGAATAATGGTTTCTGTCATATAGTTGTATTCGATTCTGAACTGCTCAAAATGAGATTGTTCCATGTCGGCAAGCGTTTTAAAAATCTCCTGATCGTCCGTATTGGTTGAATTTTCAAACGCCTTTTTGTAAAACCCATACGCCCTACGTTCCGCATCCATAATAATCTCGATGGCATCCCCAAAGGAGGCTGTCTTTGGCGGTATTTCAGGCCGAACAATTTTGTTTTCCCCAGTTTCTTGCAACACAGGCGTCTGTTTAAATTTTTCTTTATAATATGATAGAAGAATTTCATAGTGCTTCTGCTCAGTTGCAGCCATAATTTCAAATTTGAGACGCGC